>JAGXHC010000135.1 GCA_024636405.1 Sulfitobacter sp.
CACCGAAGTTCTATTCCGCGCCGATCAAACATGACACCATGCATAATACCCCGCACCGACCGCTGGGAACCGTCTCTGCCTGAGTCATACCGCCGCAGCCTCAAACCAAACAAACCGATTCAGTAATTGTTGCGGATGTCCATAGTCGGACAGATAAAGCTGCATCTGCGCGTATGTCGCGATGGCCAGATGTACAGCGATGCCGCGCCACCCGGCGATCATGAAAGACAGTGCCAAAAACCCCAATCCGCCCGCCACGTAAGCGATAAAGGGATGCGACAGGGCAGTGGGCGGTACTGCGGCACGGGCACGCTGCGCGGTATCGGCGCGCAATCCCGCGATGAATTCGCCGCGCAGGGCGCGCAGGGCATAGGCCCAGAACCCAACCCCCAGCGGCGCGGAATTGGGATCAGCGTCCGTGGCCGCATGGATATGATGCACCCGCAGATGCGCCGAAACGTGGTGTCCGTGAAGCAGCGAAATATACATCGCGGCGCCGATTCGCCGGGGCAGACGCGCGGTTGCGTGGATCAACTCATGCGCGTTGGAATTCGAGACCTGGCCGACAAAGAGCCCAAGCGCGAAAAACAGGCCAATGCGCTGGATCGGCTCAACGAAATCGCCCGTGGCCAGCGCCCAGATCCCTAACGGCAGCAAGGCGAAATGGACAACTGCAAGCGTCAGGCTGAGCATGCGGCCCGTCGTGTGTGACTGCGCGGGCATGGCGCGCGTGATCTTATCCAGCGCAAAGACCACCACGGTGATGGAGGCAAGCGCCGCCCAGACCCAGCCGCCGCCACGCAGGCAGGCCAGCGTGATCACGAATGCAGGGGTCAGGCTGGCGGTGGCGTACCAGAACATTGGGGGCTTTCAACCGGGATCGCAGGCTTCTTATACTTGATTGTGCGTGCGCGATAGACGCCATGAGGCCGCAGGGACAACGCAAAGTGCTGCGGTATTGTCGCTTTTTGATCTTGGTTGCGCCGTTCGGTTTGCTAGGGTCCGCACAAGCATGCATTAAGGAGGCCCGGATGGCGCTGGATGATCACGGCAAGAAGTCAGGCGAAGGCCCGGGCAAGGGCGTCTGGAAATCCGGCAAAGGCAAAGGGCGCACCCATACCAAGGGGCGGCAACTGCGCGACGATGCCTGGGAAGAAGTTCGCGCGCTGCTGGGCGATGCGCCGCGCCGCCGCGATCTGCTGATTGAATATCTGCACCTGATTCAGGATGAATACGGCCACCTGTCAGCGGCCCATCTGCGCGCGCTGGCCGAAGAAATGCGCATGTCGATGGCCGAGGTTTACGAAGTGGCGACATTCTATGCCCATTTCGATGTGGTCAAGGAAGGCGAGACGCCTCCCCCCGCGTTGACCATCCGGGTCTGCGATTCGCTGTCGTGTGAACTGGCGGGTGCGCAGGCGCTGAAGGCCGCGCTGGAGGATGGGCTGGACCCGGCCGAGGTGCGTGTGGTGCGCGCGCCCTGTATGGGCCGCTGTGATACGGCGCCGGTGCTGGAGATCGGCCATAACCACATCGACCATGCAACGCCGGAAAAGGTGCAGGCGGCAATTGCGTCGGGTGATACCCATGCGCATGTGACAGATTATGAATCGTTCGATACCTATTCGAAATTCGGTGGTTACGAGGCTTTGTTAAAGTTGCGAAGCGGCGGCGACTGGGAGGCGGTACAGCAGAAAATGCTGGATGCGGGGCTGCGTGGCCTTGGCGGCGCGGGCTTTCCTTCGGGGAAAAAATGGGGGTTTGTGCGCGGCAATGCCGGGCCGCGTCTGATGGCTGTGAACGGGGACGAAGGTGAGCCGGGCACGTTCAAGGATCGCTGGTATCTTGAGCGCACGCCGCATCTGTTTCTGGAAGGCATGTTGATCGCCGCCTGGGCCGTAGAGGCAGAGCGGGTGTATCTTTACATGCGCGATGAATATCCTGCCGCGATCGAGATTTTGCGACGCGAAATCAAGGTTCTGGAAGACAAAGCTTATGTGGATGCAGGCTTTATCGAGCTGCGGCGCGGGGCCGGTGCCTATATCTGCGGAGAAGAGTCCGCGATGATTGAAAGCATCGAAGGCAAACGTGGCATTCCGCGTCACCGTCCGCCCTTTGTGGCGCAGGTCGGCGTCTTTGGCCGCCCGACGCTGGTGCACAACATTGAAACGCTGCACTGGATCGCACGGATTTGCCGGGAGGGGCCTGAGGTTCTTTCTGCGACGGAAAAGAACGGGCGCAAAGGGCTGCGCAGCTATTCCGTTTCGGGGCGCGTGGCGCAGCCGGGCATGTATCTGTTGCCCGCCGGATCGACGATTATGGATATTATCGAGGCCGCCGGTGGCATGGCAGAGGGCCATGTTTTCAAGGCTTATCAGCCTGGTGGGCCATCCTCTGGTCTGCTGCCTGCGTCAATGGCTGACATTCCGCTGGATTTCGACACGTTGCAACCGCATGGGTCATTTATCGGGTCTGCGGCGGTGGTGGTCTTGTCCGAGCGTGACAGCGCGCGAGGTGCTGCGCTGAACATGTTGCGGTTCTTTGAGGACGAAAGCTGTGGTCAGTGTACGCCGTGCCGCGTTGGCTGTGAGAAGGCGGTGAAACTGATGCAGGCGGACCGCTGGGACACCGGGCTGCTGGAGGAATTGAGCAGCGCCATGGTGGATGCATCAATCTGCGGGCTGGGGCAGGCGGCACCGAACCCGATCCGGATGGTGATGAAACATTTCCCGGATGAAATTTAGCGTGGCGCTTTGGTGCGGGGGTTGGGTTAAGTGTAGGCCGCATTGCCTTGAAATATAAAACATTTCATCATGTGCATCTGTCGGGTCATATGCCGCAAAGCGCCGTTCAGTTCCTGATCACCAGACAGATGCACCCCTGATCGCGCAGCCCGTTACACAATTTCTGCGCCGCAGTACGGGTATCGCGCCCGAATTGGGCAAAGTAGTACCCTTTGCGGCCTGAAACGCGGTTCTTTGCAAAGACCAGATCGGTCTTTTCTCCCTTCACAAGGCTGCGGCATGACTTTGTGCGCTCTGTCACGCGGGCACGGGCCTGTGCCTTGCTGGTGGCAAAGGCGACCTGCACACCCCATGGCTTGAGCAACGGTTCGGGGGGTTTCAGCGGGGTCAGTTTGCGTTTTTTTCCCATGACATAGCACGCATTCAGGAACGGCTCGGTCTGGGACAGGCGGAAATCAGGCGCGGCGGGGGGGCTGTCGCGCCAGTCCTCGGCGGTCAAGCCGGTGATGATCGGGACATAGTCGATGGTTTCGCGGGCCAGCCCACCGCCCGCAAGAAACCCGGTGGCGCGTTTTTCACCCCCGTTGTAGCCGATGGCCGCCATGCCTTCGTTGCCGAACCGTGTGACCATTTCCGCAAGGTATTGCGCCGAATGTTCCAGCGCATCGGCAGGGTTGTAGGGGTCCGCCAGCCCGCGCAAAGCAGCGGTGGACGGAATGAACTGTGCGATGCCGCGGGCATTTGCGTGCGACAGTGCATTGGGATCAAATCGGCTTTCCTGCCAGATCAGACGGGCGAAAAAATCGCGATCAAGCCCGTGCCGGTCGGCGAAAACCGCGATGGCATTGCACGTATCATAGACGAAATGCGCAGGCCGGATGCAGTGGGCGTGCCCCCATTTGGTCGATGAACATTGCCGGTCGGGCGGTTCTGCCCCCGCCGCTGACGCCCAGCACCAAAATACCAATAACACATAGAACCGCATGACATCTTGGTGCGGTGCGGCGCGGGGTTTGTCAATTGCGCGGCTGCTCTTCCATCCCGACCGCTGAGGTTATAGATCATGTGCAACACGGCGCGGAGGCCCCCCTTTGGCATTTTTCAAGAAGCTTAAAGACAAATTGTTCAAATCGTCCTCGAAGATCGACGAGGGGCTTGAAGCAATCGTCGGCGATGGGGGCACGGAAGAAGCGCAGTTGGAGGCCACGCCGCCAGTTGACGCGGTGATGGATGCCCCCGGTGTAGCACCAGAGGTGATGCCGCAGGCCGTGGACGACGAGCCTGCAGCGATAGAGGCCGCTGATGCCGCGCCAGAGGCAGTGGACACGCAGGCCGAGCCGGAGTTTGAGCCGGCGGATGATCGCAGGGCGGAGGTCGAGCAGGCCGAGGCCGAGGGCCGTGTAGCGAAACAGGCGGCAGCGGAGCAGGCTGAAACGGAAAACCGTGCAGCGGAGCAGGCAGCAGCGCAAGATGCGGCGCGGATTGCGGCGCAGCGGGATGAAATTGAGGCGACGGAGCAGGCCGCGCGCGAGGCCACAGCGCGCGAGGCCGACGCACGCGCCGCCCGGCAGCAGGCCGATGCGGAGCAGGCCGATGCGGAGCAGGACGCGCGCGATGCGGCGGACCGGGCCGCGCAGGACGCAATCGAGCAGGCGCGCGCCGTGCCTGTAGTGCCCGAAAAACCCGCGGCGCCGGCACCGCTGAAAACAACGCTTACGCCGGTTGCCCCGGATTTGGCCGCACCCACCGCAGCGGCGGCCAAACCCGGCTTGCTGGGTCGTCTGATGGGGCGTGCCGCACCTGCGACGGTGGTGCGCCGGGTGCTGGATGACGAGATGCTTGAACAGCTTGAAGAGCTGTTGATCGCTGCGGACATGGGGGTCGATACCGCCCTACGCGTGACGGCGAACATGGCCGAGGGGCGGCTGGGTAAAAAGCTGTCGGTTGAGGAAATCAAACGCCTGATGATGACGGAAATCGCGCGCATCATGGAACCTGTCGCGCGCCCCTTGCCGCTTTATGCCAAGCGACCGCAGGTGGTGTTGGTGGTGGGCGTCAACGGATCGGGCAAGACCACGACCATCGGCAAGCTGGCGTCGCAGTTCCGCGCGGCAGGCAAGAACGTGGTGATTGCGGCCGGCGATACGTTTCGCGCGGCGGCGGTGGAGCAATTGCAGGTCTGGGGGGAACGCGCAGGCGTGCCGGTGTTGACGGCGCCCCAAGGCAGCGATCCGGCGAGCCTTGCGTTTGATGCCATGACCAAGGCGCAGGCGGATGGGGCGGATCTGCTGCTGATCGATACCGCTGGACGGTTGCAGAACCGGGGCGATCTGATGGAGGAGTTGGCCAAGATCGTGCGCGTGATCCGCAAGAAGGACCCCGACGCGCCGCACAACACCTTGTTGGTGCTGGACGCGACAACCGGGCAGAATGCGCTTAATCAGGTGAAGGTGTTTCAGGAAATATCAGATGTGTCCGGTCTGGTGATGACCAAGCTGGACGGAACCGCAAAGGGGGGCGTTCTGGTGGCGCTGGCAGACAAGTTTGGCTTGCCGATCCACGCCATCGGGGTGGGCGAACAGATTGACGATTTGTCGCCCTTTGACCCCGAGGAATTTGCCGCAGCACTTGTGGGGCTGGACCTGCCTTGAGCGGCTGGCCGGGGCGATCTAATCGTGGGTGCCGAGGTATCTTTCTACCTGTCGCAGCACGATCAGCACCATGACGACGATCCCCGCCGCCAGACATGCCAGCAGGATCTGCCCCGCGCCACAGGCCAGCCCGATGGCACCGGCCAGCCACATGGACGCCCCGGTGGTGATGTTGCGGACCTCGCCCTGCGCGGTAAAGATGATCCCCGCAGCAAGGAACGCGACGCCGGCTGTCACCGCCTCGATCAGGCGCAGCGGGTCGAATTGCATCTGGTCATCTTTGCCAAATTCAAGCGATCCCATTTCCTGTCCGATGATGATGAACAGGCACGCAGCGATGGCAACAAGGATATGGGTGCGCAGACCTGCGGGTTTGTTGCGCCGTTCGCGTTCAAACCCGATGATACCGGCCAGCACAGCGGCCATGACCAGCCGCGAGGCGGCCACAGTCACCGGCACCTTGGAAAAGCTCGAGGAAAGATCGTTGATCATGCTTTCAAACATGGCCGGCTCCGCACTTGATGCACCATTGAGACCCCAACCCGCACGCCGCACGCCGGTTCCGCGATGACCGACTGGCTGCTGAGCATTGAGGGGACGCAGACGGGGCATCAGGTTGCCCTTGTGCTGGCGTTGTCAGCGGCCTTTCTGCACGCCGTCTTCGGCGCGTTGCAGAAGGGTCGGCACGATCCCTGGTTGACGCGCGGGGCGGTTGATTTTTCCTATTGTCTGATGGCCGCGCCCTTTGCGTTGTTTGTTGTCCCGTGGCCCGAGCCGCATATGTGGCTGATCTTTGCGGGCGCGTTTGTGATCCATGTGATCTATAAGGTGTTGCAGGCCTGGGCCTATACCAAGGGCGCTTACACGGTCGTCTATCCGGTGGTGCGCGGCACCGGGCCGCTGTTCACGGTGGTGGGGGCCTATGTGATCTTCGGCGAAAGCTTTAACGCGGTGCAGTGGCTGGGCGTGGGCGTGCTGATGGCGGGGATATTCGGGCTGGCGGCGTATAATCTGCGGTATCTTACTGCGGCACGCGACACGCTGCACGCCGCGTTGGGGTTGGCGGTGGTGACGGGGCTGTTTGTCGCGCTCTATACAACCTATGACGCGTACGGCATCCGCGCGACGGCCAATCCCTTCACGTTTCTGGCATGGTTCTTCATGATTGACGGGGTGGTCATGCCTGTGGTGGCCGCGCGCCGCTGGCGCGGCATGGCGGTGCGTCCGGACATTGGTCCCTTGATGTTGCGCGGCGTGTTTGGCGGCGTGATTGCGTTTCTGTCTTTTGGGTCGGTGATGATGGCCACGCGGCTTGATAAGGTGGGCGAAGCGGCGGTGTTGCGCGAAACCTCCACGGTGTTTGCGGCGATCATCGGGGTCTTGGTGCTGAAGGAAACCGTGGGCCCGCGGCGGATCGCGTTGATGGCGTTGATTGCGGCGGGCGCCGTCATCGTGGAGATGGGCGGATGAACGGGAAAGCCGATGAACATATGGTCATATACGCTGCTGTCCAGCCAGGATACGGTCCTGACTTACCTGTGCCACGCAGTCCAGAGTGGATACCGGGACTTGGGCGAAGTTTATCGACGGAACCGCTGATATTGGTCGCCGTTAGACATCAAGAATTAGGCTGAGATTGATTGTGGTTATGACGCCTATGGAAATCCTCACAGTGCTACGATGTTCTGGTTTGGTCAGATATGAGACAATGACCGGACATCTGCGTCTTGTGCACGGAGGTATCGGCGCATGATACCGCTGCTTGAGCCTGCAATAGGGATCTGCCGTTTTTCGTTCTGCGGAAAAGGGG
>JAGXHC010000136.1 GCA_024636405.1 Sulfitobacter sp.
GTCAGGAATCGCGCGCCCGCATCGATGTCACCCGCGCAGGGCCCCGCCTTGATATAGGCCGCGCGTTCCCATGTCCGCCCCAGGCTTTCATAGTACCGTTCCGCCGCCTCCATCGCCATGCAAACAGGGGTGACACCGGGATCAGGGCGCAGCCGCAGATCGGTGCGAAAGACATAGCCCTGCGCGGTATTGTCGCTCAGCGTGCCGCTCATGGCGCGGGTTGCGCGCACAAAAGCCGTGCGCGCATCATGGAAATCCGACGGGTCAAAGCGGGTCTCATCGAACAGGCAGATCAGATCAATGTCTGACGAATAGTTAAGCTCGCCCGCGCCCATTTTACCCATTGCCAGAACAACCATGCCACCGGCATCTTGCAGATCATCCAGCGTCATGCCTGGCAACTTGCGGCGTTTGATCTGTGCCGCCAATCCAGCACGCAGTGCCGCACCACAGGCGGCATCGGCAAAATTGGTCAGCGCGCCGGTAACCTGCGCCAGCGACCACGCGCCGCCCAGATCGGCCAGCGCCGCCATCAAGGCCACACGTCTCTTGCCCTGACGCAGCCCCTCGTCAACCTCTTCCGACGACAGCGCACCGGCGTTTGCAATCACCTGCGCCACGGCGGCATCAGGATCCGCCACAGCATCGTGCAGCCACTCAACTTCGCGCTCGATCAGCGCCATGAGATAGGGTGCGGTTGACGCGGCCCCTGCCACCAGTTCGCGCAACTCGGTCGCCATGCCCGGCACAAGTGCTGCGGCATCGGCTGCGCGTGTTGCGTTAAAGATGCGCGGGCATCTGGTGATCCGGGCGGCAAGCTGTTGTGTTGTCATGCCACCAGCTTTGCGGCACAGATACGCCATGAGCAAGAGCCTGAAACGTGTGCGTGCCAGTCTGCTGGCCGCAGGTGTCCCCGATACGGTCATCGAAACCGTGCTGGCGCGGTCAGCAGCAGACGCCGCTGCGGCGTTGAACTGTGACATTGACCAAATCGCCAAATCCATCATTCTGCGCGGAGATATCAGCGGGCTGGCGCTGCTTTTCATCACCGCAGGCGGCTATCAGGTTGATCTGGGCGCGGCCGCTGCGTTGGCCAAAGAGCCACTGGGCAAGGCGGGTGCAATGCTGATCCGCGCACAAACGGGGTTTGCCATCGGCGGCGTTGCACCTGTGGGGCACTTGCAACCACCGCGTGCCTGGTTTGACCCCCGTCTGCTGGATTTCGATGTGGTCTGGGCCGCGGCCGGCACTCCGCACCACGTCTTCGGGCTCCCCCCGCGCGATCTTCTTCGGATTTCTGGCGCGCAAGTGTCTGATTTCAAAACCCCTTCCTAATAAATGTAAAAAACATTCACATTACCCCTTGCAAGGTCCACCCCAAATGCCAATCTTGGTAATGTGAAAGCCGTTCACATCAAACCTTCCACCAACGGCGCTCCTGGAACCGAAAGGCATATTGACATGACGACACTTACATCTGACCGCGCTTACGGGCCCCGTCCCAACTGGTTCGTGCGTACCGAGACTTGGATGGACGACCGTGGCAAAGGTGCCTGGATCGCTGCGATGGTCCTTGGCTTTGTATTCTTCTGGCCCGTTGGCCTTGCCCTTCTTGCGTACATGATCTGGAGCAAACGTATGTTTTCCAATAAGAATTGCGCCCGCAACGCCCGCTTTTCCGCCCCGACCCGCCGCACAGGCAACAGCGCGTTTGACGCCTACAAGGCCGATACCCTGCGCCGTCTGGAAGAAGAGCAGGGAAACTTTGAGGCATTCCTTGAACGGCTGCGCGACGCCAAGGACAAGGCAGAGTTCGACCAGTTCATGGAAGACCGCGCCAAGCGCACGGACGACGCTGAAACCGCCTGATCCACGCACCATCCGCCCCCATGCCTCCCGGTTTTGCCGGGAGGCTCATTGTCCCACAGGAAAGCCAGATGTTTCGCACCCCAGATCCCTACGACCAGCCCCAGTTTTATGACGGCGTCCCGACCAAGCGGTTCATGGCTTGGATCATCGACATGGTGGTCATCATTGCGATCTGCCTGCTGATCGTGCCCTTCACCGCATTCACGGGCTTGTTTTTCTTTCCGCTGCTGATGCTGTTGGTGGGATTCGCCTACCGCGTGATCACGCTGACCAAAGGCTCTGCCACTTTGGGGATGCGGGTGATGGCAATGGAACTGCGCACCCTTACCGACCGGCCTTTTGATCTTGCAACCGCCGTGTTGCACACCCTCGGCTACAGCGTGTCACTCTCGCTGCCGCCGTTACAGCTGATTTCGGTCATCATGATGTGCACGACGCCGCGCCGCCAGGGCCTGACTGACATGATGCTGGGCACCTCTGCGATGAATCGGCGCACCGGCGCGCGGCAGATTTGATAAACTTGTTCTTGGCGCTGGATGGCGTCATTGCTATCATCCTGCCGAACAAGCCCGGATGACCATGCGCCACACCTTGCCTCTGACGCCGCAGTTCTATGTGACGGCCCCACAGCCCTGCCCCTATCTCGAGGGGCGGATGGAACGAAAGCTGTTCACGGCTCTTCAGGGTGAAAATGCAACCCGCCTGAACGACAGCCTGTCAGGTCAAGGGTTTCGGCGGTCACAAAACGTCCTTTACCGCCCCTCCTGCACCGATTGTGCCGCCTGTCTGTCAGCGCGCATTGACGTCAGCGCCTTCCGCCCCAGCAAAAGCCAGAAACGCATTCTCAAGCGGAATGCGCACCTGACGCGCAGGGCCACATCGCCTTGGGCCACCGAAGACCAATACGATCTGTTCCGCCGGTATCTCGACAGCCGCCACGCCAACGGCGGGATGGCCGACATGGACGTTTTCGAATTTGCCGCGATGATTGAGGAAACCCCGATCCGTAGCCGCGTCGTGGAATATGTCGACCCGCAATCACGCGCGCTCGAAGGGGTGTGCCTGACGGATGTGCTGGGCGACGGGGTCAGCATGGTCTATTCGTTCTATACCCCGGACCGCCCCCGCGATGGGCTGGGCAACTACATCATTCTCGATCACATCGAAATCGCACGCGCCGCCGGTCTGCCCTATGTCTATCTGGGTTATTGGGTGCCGGGCAGCCAGAAAATGGGCTACAAATCCAAGTTTTCCGGGCTTGAGGTCTACATGGGTGGCAGTTGGAACAAGATGCGCGATCCGGACAATTTTGAGCCTGACATGCACCCGCTCAGCACCGATCCGATTGCTGAACAGGTCGCCAATATCTCCTTGCCTGACGCCGCACGCGGCCCCCGCTGATCGCCTTTTCATTCGGCTGGAAATATCCCGGGGGGTTTGGGGGGCAGCGCCCCCCATCAGCGAAAACTTTTATCGCATGAGGGCGCCATTTGGCGCCCTCTCTTTTTGATCACGCGGTCATGGGCCGGTCAGTTCGGGATCAGGTCCGGCACGATGGTGACAATTGCGGGGAACAGCCACAGGATTGCCAGACCCGCAACTTGGATCAGCACAAAAGGTACAATGCCGCGATAGATATGTGCGGTTGTGACGCTGGGTGGGGCCACCCCCCGCAAATAAAACAGCGCAAATCCAAAAGGCGGCGTCAGGAACGATGTTTGCAAGTTCACCGCGATCATGATCGTCACCCATTTCGGGTCAAACGTGCCGCCATAGATCACCGGCCCGACAATCGGGATGACAATATAGATGATCTCAAGAAAATCGAGCACGAAACCCAGCACGAACAGCACCACCATCACGATCAGAAAGACTTTCATCTCGTTGTCGTAACTTTGCAGGAACTGCTGGATATAATGTTCACCGCCAAAGCTGATCACCACGAGGTTCAGCAGTTGCGAGCCGATCAGAATGGTAAAGACCATTGAAGTCACCTTGGCCGTCTCGCGCACCACGGGCGTCAGCACACCGGACGAATAAAGGATCCAACAGGAAAACAGCAGCCCGAAGACCGCATAGAGATAAGCACCATACGCCACAAAGAAAGCGATCCAGGATTCAACGCTGACGCCCTCCTGATTGATCCGCAGATCAAAGTTCACACCGACAAGAATGCAGATGATGATGGCCAGCGTCGACCAGATGATGACCTTGGGCGATCGGTCCAGATCCTTCAGCTTGCGATAAGCCGCCAGCATGATCGCACCGCCTGCCCCAAGGGCTGCGGCCGGTGTCGGGTTTGTTATGCCCCCAAGGATCGATCCAAGCACTGCCACGATCAGGATCAGCGGTGGGAACACCACCCGGATAAGCTCATTACGGGCACAGACCTGGGCGGCGTAAAAGACACCGTAAAGGATCATTACAAAGGGTATCGTCATCAAGATGACCATCAGCCCCGGAGACGTCAGCGGACCGACCAGCAAGATGTCCACCAGTACCGCCAGCACCACACCGACGCCGCCGATGATCAGTGGTCGCGTGTCTGCGGTGGGCGAAACGCCCCGCGCCGAAGTGAGAAACAGTGACAACAGGATCAGGATGATCGCCACGCCGGTCCCGATGGGCGCGGCGTCCGCGACCCGTGCCGCGCGTTTTTCAACCAGCGCATCTTCGCTCAGCCGCTCACTTTGTTGAAAGCCCCCGGCGTCGTTGATGGTGGATTGTTCTGACACCGCAAGATCCCAGGCCGGCTGTCCGTGCAATTCGATCATCGCAGCCTTGCAATCGTCATTGACGTTGGTGCGCAGGCTGGCGCTGTCGCCGGATTCAGAAAAGCTGGAAACGATGGTGGATTGGCCGCCAACGATGCCCATGTTTCCCAACACAATCGTGCCGACGATCAACAGGACCGGCGCACCGACAAACCAGGTAAAGGCCTCGCCTTTTGTCACCGGTTCGGCGTTGGTGGGGCCCATCGGCACAGCAGGTGCCTTTTCAGGGTTCAAAAGCGCGTAGATGAAAGCATAAAGCGCATAGAGCAGGGCCAGCAGGATGCCGGGCAGCAGCGCCGCCTGGAACAATGTTCCGACCGAAACAACAGCCGGCCTGCCCAGCAGCGTCAGCGCGTCGGTACATCCTGCAGACGTGGCACGCGCCTCTTGTGCGGCGGAATAGAGATCCCCCGCGAGCGTGCCCAGAAGCACGATCACGATAGAGGGTGGGATAATCTGTCCCAGTGTGCCGGAGGCCGCAATGACCCCAGTTGAGAGTTCGGGCGAATAGCCGCTGCGCAGCATGGTCGGCAGTGCCAGCAGACCCATGGTCACAACTGTGGCCCCCACGATCCCGGTCGAGGCGGCCAGAAACGCCCCCACCACCACGATGGACACGGCAAGGCCACCCGGCAGCGGGCCAAAGACCCGCGCCATGGTGGTCAGCAGATCATTGGCAATCTTGGACCGTTCCAGCGTGATGCCCATCAGCACGAACATCAACACGGCCAGCAATGTCTCAATCGATTGCCCGGCCAGCACGCGTTCGTTCATGCGGTTGACGATAAAGCTGACGTTGCGGTCCAGTGCAATTTCCCAGCCCTGCGGAAAGACGGATTCACCGATCCGCGGCAGATCCGGGTATCTGAAAACCGAAATCGAATCCGGTCGGACCCCGGTGCGGATCAGGTCATTGTACATCTGGCTGCTTTGGTCGATTGCCTGATGGATCATCAACCCCGCACTATCAAGTGCAGCGATAATCCCAAATGAGATGATCCCGGCCCCGCCAATGGCAAAAGCCACGGGAAACCCCGACAGGATCCCGCCAAACAGACAGACAAAGACGATGATGAGGCCGATTTCGACCCCGTCGAGACCAAACAGCATGGGATGTCCCCTGATTACTTGCCGAAGTTAATGTGTGCCTTCAAAGGCTTCTTCACCCTCGCCCAGCGAGTCGCGGTCCAGGTATTTGTTTTCACTTTCCGGGCCTTCGCGGAATTCCAGCCAGGAACGGTACAGCACGGCAATTGCCTGAAGAAACACCATCGCGCAGAAAGCGCAGAGCAGAACCTTGAACAGGAAATAACCATTGAAGCCGCTGGGGCTGAAACCTGTCGTTTCCACGTTCCAGCGCAATGCGCGCGCCTTGTTCAAAAGCCGCTCCAGCGTTTCAGATGCGGACGGGTTCGGCACGATCAGGTGCCGCCACATGAAAAACCAGCCGTACATCCAGGTCAGGATGGCAAAGGGCATCATAAAGAAGACTGCGCCGAACATATCGAGGATCTTCTTGGTGCGAAACTTTGCGCCACCGTACAGAAGGTCCACCCGAACATGACTGCCCTGCACAAAGGTATAGGCCACGCAGAACACAATGATCAGCGCATTATAAAGCTTCAGTTCTTCGGCATACCACGAGATGTCGAACTGAAGCGGGACACCAAACCCGAAGGTGATGTCAGGCCGTGTGAAAATGCGCTGCATGAAGACGATGATGATCTGTTGCAGCACCATCAGCAGCCCGGCCCAGGCAAAGAACCGGCCAAGCGTGTTGGCAAACCCTTCCAGCCCGCGCACGCAGGCCCACATGACCGATGGCCGCAGCAGACCGATGATCGTCACGATCAGAATTGCGTCAAAGATGACAAAGAAAAACTCTGCCGATCCGCCGTAATAGACGAACCGCATGATGGATTCCTTGTTACTCCAATCCAGCCAGAGCCCCGGATGGGTCACGGCATAGCCGAAGTTGTAGAAGGCCAGAGCAATATTGGAAAAAAACCACCATATGCCGTCGAGCATCTAGCCGGTCCCCCATGTCAATGAGTTGCCGCAAAAGGCGGCACCGCTGACCGGTGCCGTCTTTTGCCTGCGAAACGGTCCGGCACGGCACCCCGAAAGGTGCCGGGCCAGCACCTTACATCGCCGCCAGCACGCGGTTGCGTTCTGTGGCATACTTGCTGTCGGACACGGCCAGCCATTCGCCGGATTCGCGCATCGACTTTTGGGCCGATTCGTGGATCTTCTTGAACAGTTCGTCGCCCGTGAATTCGTTGAGGACCTCAACGGAAGCTTTGCCGAAAGCATCCCAGATATCGTCGGAGAATTCCAGAACCTGTGCGCCGCCGGACTTCAGCCGCTGCAAGGCAGGACCGTTGTTGGCAATGAACAGCGCATAGTTCTGCTGGTGCGCATCGGCGCAGGACACTTCGATGGCGCGCTGCTGTGCCGTGGTCAAACCCTCGAAAAGCTCAAGGTTCGTGGCCACCGACAGTGCCGCGCCCGGCTCGTGGAAACCGGCAGGATAGTAGAAGTCGCAGACCTCTTGCAGGCCGAGTTTCTCATCGGACCACGGGCCAATCCATTCCGTCCCGTCAAGCGCGCCAGTGGACAACGCCTGATAGATTTCACCGCCCGGCAGCACCTGAACGGACGCGCCCAGTTTGGACAGCGCCTGGCCGCCCAGACCCGGCATGCGGAACTTCAGACCGTTGAAATCGGCAGCAGATTTCATTTCCTTGCGGAACCAGCCACCGCCTTGCGCGCCGGTCTGACCCGCGAGGAACGATTTGATGCCAAAGATCTCGCCCAGCTCGTGATGCAGGGCCTTACCGTCCTGACCATAGTACCAGGTCATTATCTCGGGCGCTGTCATGCCAAAGGGCACCGCGGTGAAATAGGCAAATGCCGGATGCTGGCCGGTGAAATAGTAGTCTGCACCGTGATACATATCGGCCTGACCTGCGGTCACGGCATCGAATACCTCGAATGCGCCAACCAGTTCGCCGGCACCTTTGGGATCAATCGTGATCTGGCCATCGGTGATGTCGTTGACGTTCTGCACGACGCGCTCAACCGAATCCCAAACGCCAGCCAGACCGCGGGGCCATGTGGTGACCATTGTCAGGGTACGCTTGCCTTGTGCGTAAAGCGGTGCGGCCAAAGTCGTCGCGGCGGCGGCGGTGCCGCCAAGTGCGGATGTCTTCAAAAATGAACGACGGTCCATATAGTTACTCCTCCCGAGGATGCCCGCGTTGCTTCATGGCATGCGGGTCGTTTCAAGTTTTGCCACACTAACGTCGATCGCGCATTTTGGAATACCTAATGCGGGTCTTGGCTTCGGTATTTTCGTAGATTTGCGCAGAATGCCGGGATCAATCGGGATTCTACCCGCTTGCAGCGCCAACCTCCCTGACCAATTGCGGTTTACAGGTGCTGCACAGGGCTGCGATTCGTCGCGTTGGCAGGCCACCCGTCCTTTCGGGCACCTTAGTGTTGGCGCGATGCGGCGTGTCGATCGGCACGGCAAAGAAGGTACGGGGCCGGCACGTCGTCCCTGAAATCAACGTGTCCGCAATGCTGCGGTTAACTGCATCTTCATCTCACCACGCTACGCCAAAGCAAGAGGTGCGCATGCAGACAAGTTCCTATTCCCAGGCCGCTCAGGCGACAGGCACGAAAACGCTTAACAACCTGCGCGATGCCACGCCGCGTGAACAGCGCAGCATGGTGGGTCAGGTTGCAGAACTGCGGGATCTGATGATTCAGATGTCCCTGCATCTCACATTGTATCATGCGGCCCCGTCAGAGGCGCTGCGCACGGCCGCGGCTGCGGCATTTGCCGAACTGGCAACAGGTTTTTCGAATATCATCAAGCTCGTCTTCAGCAGCGGTGCTGTGTTCGATCAGCCACATAACATGGTAAACCTGATCCGCGGCGTCGGCGCCAACGACGCTGAAAGAAGTGCTTTCATGCTTGATGTTCTGGCAGCAGTTGAGCATTACCAACTTTGCTTGCAGAAAGGCAAACAGGTGTCATTTGATGATGCCCACCGTTTCTTTGATCGCCAGTTTTCGATTGTGGAGCGTCACGTCGCCGATATCGTCCGGGAAATCTGGGCGGAGCTGGATCAGACTTCCGTATCTGCGGTCGCGAAAGCCAATGCGCTGACTGGCACGCTGGAAACCACGATGCGCGACATCCAGAAAATTTCAACCTCTGTTCGCCTGACTGCGCTCAATGCCTCTGTCGAAGCGGCACGTGCGGGCGATTCAGGCCGTGGCTTTGCCGTTATCGCGGCCGAGATCAAAGCCCTGGCAGAGAAAATACACCACTCAACTGCCAGCGCGGAACACACAATTGCGAAGATCCATTCCGCCAAGGGCGATTAGCCTAAAGTAACGAAGGCGCTTCAGTTTTCGCAATAATATTTCAATATTACATCCCCCTGCGACATAAAGTCATCCATATTGGCTGTTGACGCCCCGCGCGACCGCTCCTAATGTCCCGCCACGCTTAACGGAGCCTGTGGCCATGACACCTGTAGTCGTCATTTTAGGATTTACGCGCATGGGCCGGTAACGGTAGACCACACTCGTCCCCATGCGCCCCCGCCAAAACCGGGGGTTTTTTTATGCGCAACACTGAAAACAAGATGCACGGAGCACACCGATGAAACGCCAGATGACCGGAGCGAAAATGATCGTCCAAGCCCTGATCGATCAGGGTGTCGACACCGTATTCGGATATCCCGGCGGCGCCGTGCTTCCGATCTATGACGAGGTGTTCCAGCAAAACAGCATCAAACATATTCTGGTGCGTCACGAACAGGCCGCGGTGCACGCTGCCGAAGGCTATGCGCGTTCCACCGGCAGGCCGGGCGTGGTGCTGGTCACGTCTGGTCCCGGCGCCACCAATGCCGTAACGGGGCTGACTGATGCGCTGCTCGATTCCATTCCGCTCGTGGTGCTGACAGGCCAGGTGCCGACCTTCATGATTGGATCGGACGCGTTTCAGGAAGCCGATACCGTGGGCATCACCCGCCCCTGCACCAAGCACAACTGGCTGGTGAAGGAAACTGACAAGCTGGCGGGCGTTTTGCACGAGGCTTTTCATGTGGCCACGCACGGTCGGCCCGGTCCGGTGCTGATCGACATTCCCAAGGATGTGCAGTTTGCCACCGGCACCTATCACCCGCCAAAACCCTCCACCTCGCACTACCAGCCACGGGTCAAGGGCGACATGGAAGAGATCACCGAATTGGTCGCCGCCATCGAGACCGCAAAACGCCCCGTTTTCTATACCGGCGGTGGCGTGATCAACTCTGGCCCCGGTGCCTCGCAACTGCTGCGCGAATTGGTCGAGGCAACGGGATTTCCGATCACCTCTACCCTGATGGGTCTGGGCGCCTACCCTGCTTCGGGTGACAAATGGCTGGGCATGTTGGGTATGCACGGCCTTTATGAGGCCAATATGGCGATGCACGGTTGCGATCTGATGATCAATGTCGGCGCGCGCTTTGACGACCGCATAACGGGCGTTGTGGACCTGTTCAGCCCGAAATCCACCAAGGCGCATATCGACATTGATCCGTCCTCCATCAACAAGGTGATCCGCATCGACATCCCCATCGTGGGCGATGTGGGCCATGTGCTGGAAGATCTGCTGAAGGTCTGGAAATCGCGCGGCCGAAAGACCAACGCCGAGGCGATGACGAAATGGTGGAAGCAGATCAACGAATGGCGCGCCGTCGATTGTCTGAAATTCACCCAAAAGGGCAAGACGATCAAACCGCAATACGCGTTGCAGCGGCTTGAAACACTGACCAAGAAATACGATCGCTACATCACAACCGAGGTCGGCCAGCACCAGATGTGGGCGGCGCAGTACCTGAATTTTGAGGAACCCAACCGCTGGATGACCTCCGGCGGGCTTGGGACCATGGGCTATGGTTTTCCGGCCTCCATCGGGGTGCAGATGGCGCATCCTGATGCATTGGTTGTCAATGTCGCGGGCGAAGCATCCTGGCTGATGAACATGCAGGAAA
>JAGXHC010000137.1 GCA_024636405.1 Sulfitobacter sp.
CGTGCCACCCGTGGACAGGTTCGCGGTTGAGCGCAGATAAAACAACGCGCCCTGTTCCAGCACAGTGTCCACGGTGTGGCCCGCATCGGCGATCAGACGTTTTGCCTGATTGTCGATCTCAAGCATGGTCAGCACCTTTTGGTGCCCGATGCCGCGGCGCGGGTCCCGATTTGTGATCTCCACCAGTTCGGCAATGGTATGTTTGCTGTCGCCGATGACATGGCCGGGAACGCGTTTGGCCACCGCAACCAGTTTGTTGTTCACGACCAGCATCCGGTGATCAAATCCGGTGACAAAGCTTTCGACCAATATGGCCGAACTAGTGGAGTGTTCCTTGGCCTCGGCAAAGCCTGCTTCGACTTCTTCGTCCGTGGTCAGATTGATCGACACGCCGCGCCCGTGGTTGGCGTTGAGCGGTTTGACCACGACGGGAAAGCCGATCTTTTGCGCGGCCTGAACCGCCTCGGCGGCGCTGTAGACGATGCGCTGTTGCGGGACGGGCAGGCCCAGATCGTTCAGCAGATTATGGGTGTCTTCCTTGTCGCACGAAATCTCGACAGCAATGTGCTTGGTCTCCGACGTGATCGTGGCCTGGATGCGGCGCTGATACTTGCCATGTCCGAATTGCACCAGCGACCCTTCGTTCAGCCTGATCCAGGGGATATCGCGGTCCTGCGCCGCCTTGACCAGCGACCCCGTCGAGGGACCGAATTCCTTGCGCTGTGCGTGCAGCACAAAACGGCGCAATTCGGCCGGCCAATCAAAGGTCGGGTCAAATTCATAGTCGACCTGTTGCTGCAACGCGGACGGCAGCAGATGCATCAACAGCCGCAGGGCAAGGTCGCCGGCGGCCAGACCGACGTCGCGCTGGCGGTAGGCGTAGACCATATTGTAGTGTCCGGGTACGCCGGTGCCACGGGTCCGCCCGAACGTCACGTCCGTGCCGGCAACATTCTGTACCTCGATGGCGCAATGTTCCAGAACATGGCCCATCCAGGTGCCTTCGTCTTCGCGCAGCCGACGCAGAAATCCGCCTGTCACGCCATAAGAACAGCCATGATCCCCAAGCCCCGGCAACGCGGCGATCAGTCCTTCGACGAATGCCGTACCGATTTTTGCGGAGGGCCAGTTTTCAAGTACGCCCAGATCAATGACATGCCGGATGACCGGAAATCCGGCCCAGACGTTCGGGCCGACAAAGACATTGGTTGAGACTATTTTCACATGGCTTCCTGTCTTTATGGATAATGTTTACGCGCGGATGAGCGACTAATCCTCGATGTTTGATGCGTCGAAAGGGCCCAGTTGTTCTTCGGGTGGATATCCTACGCGCGCCTTGAGGTCATAACGACATCCCTCGCCCAAAACGTCAAGGCGCAGACCCAGCAGGCTCAGCGCCTCGCCGGGCTTGGCGTCCCACATTGACGAATGGGTCATCTGGCTGGCATCCACGACGGTCACTGTGCCGCTGCCCACGACTTCGAGCACGTTGTCAGGTCCGATAAAGGCGGCTGTGTCTTCGTCAATGCCCAGCCCGATCAGAAACGGGTTGAACGATGATGCGGTCAACAATCGGCCCAGTCTGTTGCGCTGGGTAAAATGCTGATCGATGATCACCGCATTGGTCAGCCAGATCCCCGGCGCCAGCGTGACGGTCCCTTCGGCCGGGGATTCGTTGCCCTGTCCGCCCGCGACCATATGCTCTGACATGATGGACGCACCCGCCGATGTGCCCGCCACCGGCACGCCTTCGGCATTGCGCCGCCTGATTTTTGTCACCACCAAAGTGCCGCCCAGAATGGAGGACAGGCGAAGCTGGTTGCCACCGGTCATGAAAATCCCGGTGGCATTGTCCAGCATTTTGGAAAATTCGGGATTTTCACAATCCGACCGGCGCGTGATCGGCAAGAATTCGACCTTGCCCGCGCCCAGACTGGAAAAGATGCGATTGTAGTCCGGGCCGGTGTCATTCAGCATTGACGCCGTGGGGATCACCACAATATCGGCATCCGCGCCGCCGGACAGTTCAACGAACCTGCGATGGATCTGCATTTCCTTGACACGATCTTCGCCGCCGCCGATGGGAATGATAAATCCGCGGGTGCTTTCCTCTGCCAATGGTGCTGGGCACATATTACTTCGTTATCCTATGACTGCTGCGCCCAGATCTGGATCTGTGACCTGCGCTGGTCCACCCTATGGCGGCGACGCACCGAAAATACCACGCGAAAGTCGCAGCGGCCTGCGTGATTGATGGAATCAGATGCCGTTCAAGCGCATCCGGTGTGCGCCGTCAGGGCGCTTGGCGCATGACCAAACCGGGCGCGATAGTACGCCGAAAACCGCCCCGGATGCGAAAATCCGCATGAATACGCTGTTCCCGATACGCTTGGGGTCTCGCGGCGGGCCGAAAGCAGATAATGCGCAGCATCCAACCGGGCATTGCGCAACACCTGCATGGGGGTCTTGTCAAAGGCACGCTGAAACGCCTTTTGCAGCGTGCGCACATTCACCCCCACGGCCTTTGCGATATCGAGGATTGTGATCGGCTCGCTTAGATTTGCATGCATGTACTCAAGCGCACGGCGAATATCGCGTGGCGCTGGCCCGCTGTCGGCACGGGCGATGATATGGGACACGTTGCTGTGATGCAGGGTCAGCAGCGCAAGCGCCAGATCATGCTCTACCTGCAAATCCCTGCCTGAAGTATGGTGTTGGAACAGCAAACCGCCTTCTATCGCCACCGCGCAGGCCGCAAATATCCGCTTTAGCGCGCGCCCGTTGGGGGTGGTGAAATCCACGGCCATGTCAAACCGGATCGGACCGGGAAGGGGCGCGCCGGTCAATATCCGGGCAACCGATTCCAGATGCGCGCGGTCGATCTGAAAAAGCAGTTTGCGGCAATCGGCAGCCCATCGCAGCCGCGCGGCACGGTCAGGATTCAACACCGTGCCAGAACGCGCGTCGGCAGTCATTTCGTCGCCACGGTGTTCGACGCGGGCGTTGCCGGAAAGCGGGATCTGAAACATGTAAAAAGACCCGAATTCCCCCGGATCTACTGTGACCTCGGCACCGTATGACAGATAATTCACCGACATGTTCCGACCACGCACCGCATTATGTGACACCGACAGTTTCGCACCGCGACGGCTCAGATCAAGGCGATGGTCACAAAATTGCTGCGCAACGCTAAAGCGGGCTTCGTCCAGATCACAGGTGCGCAGCACCGGATGCTGTGAAAAATAGGTCCGGGGCGGCAGGGGCACCATCATTGGAAATGTCTCCTTGCGCATAGGCTAGACAGAAACAGAGATATTTCAAACTTAAAATACCCGACGTCAACAAGGGTTCGTTTTCTGGATATCCCGTTTGCCCGGTTTGGCGCAGTCTTTGGCCTGAAGCGTCAATAGAGGGAGATTCGGTGATGCAACAAGGTGTGACTAAAGCAAGCAGCGGTCTGAACAATCACAGCTGGAATGTTGTCGGGCAAACCTATGTGCCCAAACTGCACACGGATGATGCATTTGTCTGGCACGCCACCATTCCCGCCGACAGTTTTGTGCCCCCGCACATCCATCCCCATCAGGACGAATGGATTTACATCATCGACGGCGCGCTCGAAATTGAGTTCATGCAGGATGTTCACAAGGCGGCGGTCGGCGACACAGTGAGGATGCCACGCGGCGAGGCCCACGGCATTTTTAACCGCTCAGGAAAGGGCGCGACCTGCATTTTTGGCGTTGCTCCGTCGCGCAAGCTTTATGATCTTTTCATTCAGCTTGACGGCGTCACCGATCCAGCAGAACTGACGCGCATTTCAGCGCTGCACGAAATTGATTTTCTGCCGCCCCCGGATGCCGCGTGACGAACGCCTGACCATGCGGCAGGCACGGCTGATGACGCCGATCTGGCATGGATCTGGCGCGCCCACCCGGCGTCACATCGGCGGCAAGCATAATCATTTGGCTATGCTGGAGGGGCCGAAGGACGCGCAGGCGCGGACCACGCATACCCACTCTGGCACGGCGCACGCAGGAGACGACAGATGACAAAAATGGAACCGGGCATTGTCAGATCACAAGACAGCATTGATGCGATCAGGTGGAATATCCTTGGGCAGACCTATGTGCCCAAACAACTGACCGATGATTGCTTTACATGGCATGCCACCCTGCCGCCGGGCACCTTTGTGCCGCCACATATCCATCCGGAACAAGATGAGTTTTTGTATATTCTGGAAGGCAAATTCGATTTTCTGCTGGACGGCAAGGAGGTGACCGGCGAACCGGGCGATCTGGTCAAGCTGCCGCGCGGCATTCCGCATGGCATTTTCAACAAATCCGACCGGACCCTCAAAACGCTGTTCTGGGTCACGCCGGCGCTGCGGATTTATGATCTGTTCTGGGCGCTGCACAATCTGGGGCCGACTGCGGACCCGGCAGAGGTTGTCGCCGTTTCCGCCGCCCATGCCGTAGATTTCCTGCCGCCCCCTGACACGGAAGATGCAGCCGGAGTTGATGCGTGACTGTCCTGATCGCCGGTGCAGGTGTCGGTGGGCTTACGGCCGCGCTGATGTTGCACCAGCGTGGCATAAAGGTGCAGGTGGTTGAACAGGCGGCGCAGGTGCGCGAAGTTGGGGTGGGGATCAATACGCTGCCGCATTCCATCGCTGAGCTTGCCGAGCTTGGACTGCTGGACAGACTGGATGCTGTGGGTTTGCGGACCCGTGAGCTTCGGTATCTGACACGCACCGGGCAGGAGGTCTGGCGCGAACTGCGCGGGACGCACGCGGGGCACGAATATCCGCAATTCTCAATTCATCGCGGGCGCCTGCAAAAAGTACTGCTGGATGCCGTGATTGAACGAATGGGGCCGGAGGCGGTGCTGACCGGTCTGCGGCTGGCAGGATTTATCCAGGACGAAGCAGGTGTTACTGCACATTTCACCGACGCCCGTGACGGATGCTCATCGCGCAGTTTTCGCGGTGAGGTGCTGATCTGCGCGGACGGCATTCACAGCGTCGGACGGCGCCAGTTCTTTCCGCAAGAAGGGCCACCAAGCTGGGCAGGCGTGGTCATGTGGCGGGGGGCCGCCGAATGGCCGATCTGGGAAGACGGCGAGACGATGGCGATTGCCGGGGGACTGGCTGGCAAGCTGGTGCTTTATCCGATTGCGCCTGCAAAGGACGGCCACCAATTGATGAACTGGGTGGTGAACATCCGCGTCGCTGACGGCAGCGTGTCACCGCCGCCGCCCGAAAGCTGGTCAAGGATGGCACCGCTGGCCAGGGTGCTGCCCTATGCGAAACGGTTTCATGTGCCGGGCATCGACCTTGAAGCGCTGGTGCGCGCCAGCGGGCCGATCTTTGAATATCCGATGGCGGACCGCGATCCGTTGCCGCGCTGGACGCATGGCCGTGTCACGTTGCTGGGGGATGCGGCGCATCCGATGTATCCTGTCGGGTCCAATGGCGCTGCTCAGGCGATCCTTGATGCGCGTTGCCTGGCGGATATGCTGGCCCGCGCCGAACACCCGCGCGAGGCGCTTTACCGCTATGAACTGGAGCGGTTGCCGAAAACCGCAGAAGTGGTGCGCACCAACCGCATCGGTGGGCCTGAGCGGGTCATCGACGAGGTCGAAAAGCGCAGCCCGGCCGGTTTTGACGATATCAATGATGTCTTGAGTATTTCCGACCGAGAAGCCATCGTCAAAGGCTATGCAAAGATGGCAGGCTTTAACGTGGGCCGCAAAGTCGACAAACAAAACCGCGCGTAGCCGTCAGACGCATGCAAATGATACGCAGTCCGGGGCGTCACCACGTAGAAGTCCGGGAAAAATGACCCCATGAAGGGGCGAAAAGGGAGAAATCAAAATGACGAATTACGTGAAACAGGTTGCCGCCGGGCTTGCGCTTGGTGCTGCAATGGGAACCGCCGGTCTGGCCGAAGATATCAAGATCGGCATGGTCGTGACCCTGTCAGGTCCGCCTGCGGCTTTGGGCCAGCAGATCGTTGACGGCTTTCAACTGGCGCTTGACCAAAAAGACGGCATGCTGGGTGGCCAGAAAATCGAACTGATCGTCGAGGATGACGAGCTGAAGCCCGATGTGGCATTGCTCAAGGCGACGTCGCTGGTGGAACGCGACGAAGTTGATTTCGTTGTCGGAACTGTGTTCTCCAACATGCTTCAGGCGATTTTCAAACCGATCGTGCAGTCAGAGACGTTTCTTATCAGCCCCAACGCCGGGCCATCCACATTTGCAGGGAAAAACTGCAACCCCTACTTTTTCGTTACATCGTATCAGAACAATCAAAACGCCGAAGTCAGCGGCATGATTGCGAATGAAGAAGGCTTTTCCAACGTCTTTACCATGGTCCCGAACTATCAGGCCGGCCGCGACAATATCGAAGGCTTCAAACAGACCTTCAAAGGCACCGTGACGGACGAGGTATTCACGCCACTGGGGCATCAGGATTTCTCGGCCGAACTGGCACGGATTTCGACATCGGGGTCGGACGCGATCTTTACCTTCATGCCCGGTGGTATGGGTGTGCGGCTGGTCAACCAGTTTGCCAATGCCGGTCTGTCGGAGAACATGAAATTCATGTCCGTCTTCACCACCGATGAGACGACCCTGCCGGGTCAGAAAGACGCCGCCGTTGGATTTCTGGCCGCTGGATCATGGGCGCCCGACCTGGTCAATGATGCCAATACCGCGTTCGTGACGGCGTTCGAGGAAAAATACGGCTATATTCCGGGCTCCTACGCCATGCAGGCCTACGACACGGCAAGCCTGATCGATAGCGCCATCACCAAGACAGGTGGCGATCTGAGTGACAAGGACGCCGTGCGCGCCGCCCTCAAGGAGGCGGACTTTGCGTCGCTGCGCGGTGATTTCACCTTCAACAACAACCATTACCCGGTTCAGGACTTTCACATGCTGAACGTGGTCAAGCGTGACGATGGCAAGTTCCACACATCGTTTGTGCGGACCGTCGTTGAGGATTACGCCGACAGCTTCCACCAAGACTGCAAGATGTAGTATCCCGGCGGGTCCGGCCCTGATTGGTTCGGACCCGTTTCCTTGTCAAAAGGTGAAAGTCTAAATGTCGACGACCCTATTCCTGATCCTGTGTCTGAACGGATTGCAGTACGGTATGCTGCTGTTTTTGATAGCGGCAGGGCTGACGCTGGTGTTCGGGGTGATGGGGTTTATCAACCTTGCGCACGGGGTTCAGTATATGGTCGGTGCCTATCTGGCCGTCTTTTATGTCGGACTGACCGGCAGCTTTATTGCCGCGGTGTTTCTGTCGCTTGGAACCGCGTTGATATTTGGGCTTTTGCTGGAATATTTCGTCTTTCGACACCTTTATACCCGAAGCCATCTTGATCAGGTGCTGGCGACGTTCGGGATTATCATCTTTCTCAACGAACTGGCCACGGTCCTTTTCGGCCCCGCAACCCTGACCATTGCGCCGCCGGATTTTCTGTCAGGCTCGATCCAGCTGACCGAACAGTTGCGCTACCCTGTGTACCGTTTCGCCACCATTCTGGCGGGCCTGCTGGTCGCGGTCGCGCTGTTTCTCACGGTAAGCTATACCCGGATCGGGATGCTGATACGGGCAGGTGCCACGACGCCGGAAATGGTGTCCGCACTTGGCGTCAATATCCAGCGGTTGTTCATGGTCGTCTTTGGTGTCGGTGCCATGCTGGCGGGTTTTGCAGGCGTCATTGCAGCGCCGATTTTTGGCATAGAGCCGGGGATGGGCGACAATATCCTGATCATCGCCTTTGTGGTGATCATCATCGGGGGCATTGGGTCCATTGGCGGCGCATTCGTCGCGGCCTTGCTGGTCGGGTTGATTGACACGCTGGGGCGCAGCCTTGCCACCACGTTGTTGTCTGCGGTGTTCTCACCTTCGTTTGCCAATCAGATCGGTCCGGCCCTCGCGTCCATGCTGATCTACATCCTGATGGCGACGATCCTTATATTCCGGCCCAAGGGGCTGTTGCCTGCCAAGGGGGTCTCGTGATGGATCGCGCGCTGGTCGTGGCGGGCGTCCTCTTTGGACTGCTGCTGTGCATGCCTTTTGTGTTGCCGCTGGTTGGCGGTGAATATCTGACCGGCCTGCTGATCAAGGCGATGCTTTTGGCGATCGCGGCCATATCGCTTGATTTGCTCATCGGCCATGGCGGCCTGATCAGCCTTGGCCACGCGGCCTTTGTGGGGGTCGGTGCCTATGCGGCGGCTATCGGGCTGGAAAACGGCGTGGAAAACATCCTTGTGCTGCTGGTCATCACGCTTGCGGTCACCGGAGTTGTCGCGCTGATCACCGGGGGCCTGGCACTGCGGACCAGCGGGGTCTATTTCTTGATGATCACGCTGGCCTTCGGGCAGATGATTTATTTCACACTCACCTCGCTTGCGGCTTATGGCGGCGACGACGGGCTGACGCTTTGGTCCCTGGCCACGCTGTTTGGCAGCGATGTGGTGCAGGGCGGTGGTGGATTGTACTTTGTCGTGCTCGGCGCCCTTTTTGCAACGTGGTGGGGTGTTTACCGCATCAGTCAGTCGCGGTTTGGTCGGGTGTTGCGCGCCGCGCGGGACAATCCCGAACGCGCCGAAGTCATGGGATTTTCGGTGACCCGCTATCGATTGATTGCCTATGTAATTGCGGCCATGATCGCCGGTGTGTCGGGGCTTTTGCTGGTGCAACATGCCGAATTTGTCAGCCCGGCACTGGCCACATGGCAACGATCGGGCGATCTGATTGTGGTGATTGTCCTGGGCGGTATGGGGTCACGCAACGGGGCGATACTTGGGGCATTTTTCATTGTCATTGTCGAAGAAGTGCTGGGCGGGTTCTTTCATGAATGGCGATTGGTCTATGGGCCGTTGCTGGTGGTGATGGTGCTTTTTGCCAAGGGCGGCATCAGTGATCTTCTTATGCCCAGAGCCAACAAAAGTACCGCGTCATGAGCATGTTGGATATCCGAAATCTCAACAAAAGCTTCGGTGCCATTACCGTGAGCCGTGATATCTCGCTCAGCGTTGGGGCGGATCAGTGTCATGCGCTGATTGGTCCCAACGGTGCGGGCAAGACGACGCTGATGCATCAGATATCCGGGGTGCTGCGTCCCGATTCCGGGCAGATCGCGCTGGACGGCCGCGACATTTCCGATCTCTCGATGGCGCGGCGTGTGCAGGCAGGTCTGGGGCGCACGTTTCAGATCACCTCTGTGCTGCCGAGCTTCAGCGCGCTTGAAAATACCGCAATCGCCATACAGGCAAAAACCGGCTCCAGCATGCGCTTTTTCCGCGTGGCAGCACAGGAGACAGCGCTGAATGATGCGGCACAGGCCACATTGGAACGTGTGGGTCTTGGGGATCGCACACATATGCGCGCCGCTGATCTTTCCCATGGGGAATTGCGGTTGCTGGAACTCGCCATTGCCCTTGCGGGCAAGCCCAAATTCCTGCTGTTGGATGAACCCATGGCGGGGCTTGGCCGTACCGAAAGCGCGGCGCTTGTGACGTTGCTGTCGGAATTGCGCGGCAGTTTGCCAATGTTGCTGGTGGAACATGACATGGACGCCATTTTCCAGCTGGCAGATACGGTATCCGTGTTGGTCGATGGCACCGTGGTCGCGCGCGGCACACCGGACGAGGTGCGTGCCAGCCCTGCCGCCCGTGCCGCCTATCTGGGGGAGGGTGCCCAGTGACCCCGCTTGTTACGATCAAGGATCTGCACGCCGGATATGGTGATACCAAGGTGCTGTTTGGTGTCGATCTTGACATAACGCCGGGTCAGGTCAGCACCTTTATGGGCCGAAACGGCATGGGCAAGACAACCACCGTCCGTTGTCTGATGGGCCTGTTGAAACCCACGTCCGGGCAAATCACGATCCATCAGAATAACATGACAGGCGCGCCGCCCTACCGCATCGCACAGGCGGGTGTGGGGCTTGTTCCCGAAGGTCGCCACGTGTTTCCGTCGCTTACCGTCAGCGAAAATCTGCGCGCTACAGCGCAGCCGCAGCGGGATGGCTGGACCGAAGACCGCATCTATGACGCCTTCCCCCGGTTGGGCCAGCGCAAGCGTAACCTTGGTTTTCAGCTTTCAGGCGGTGAACAGCAGATGCTTGCCATTGGGCGCGCCCTGATGACCAATCCCGATCTGCTGGTGCTGGACGAGGCCACCGAAGGGCTTGCCCCGCTGATCCGCGAAGAGATCTGGAAAATGCTCGGGCGTCTCAAGGCGGATGGGCTTTCCATCCTTTTGATCGACAAGAACCTTGATGAGCTGTCACGAATCTCGGACCGCTATTTCGTCATCGAGAAAGGTGAAATTGTCTGGAAGGGCGAAGCGGCAGAGTTCGACAGGCAGCGCGCCGAGGTGGAGAAATTTCTGCATCTTTGACAAGACAGGGTTGCACCCCGCTTTGTTCGATGGATCGGCTTGCGAGATACGCCGTCCAAGCGGGATACACGGGAAAAGCATCGGCGCTGGAAAGTTGTCCGCGCGACCGATAAGCTCGGGCGCGATGGGGCTGGTCATGGGTATAGGCCATTGTTCATGCTGCGGAGCAAAGTCGAAGATATGGCAAGGAATGGTGAACAAGGTGATCGTGAAATGACGCTTGTGTGTGTCGGGTTCCGGCCCCTTGCGGCCGACAGTTCGTGTTCCCATGATCATGCGCCCCGCACGCTCGTTCTGGAAAGGATCGTTTGATGGACGATGCATCAGAGCACGGATTGACCCGCGATCAGGCAGCGGAACGTGTCGCGGAAATCCGACTTATGGCGATGGCCGAGATCGCCGTGAAAAACACCGGGATAGACGGTGAACGGCTTTATTATGAGTTGCACGACATCAAGCGTCGTCCGCTATCGGATGAATGGCTTGAGGCTTCTGTAATGCTGGCCGTTATCCGACGCGCGCGCCCGGCCCGCGTATTGGGCTGGCTGGGAAAACTGCGCGACCGTCGCCGTCGCGCCGATGCGACAGCACAGTTTGATGCGTTTGAGAAACGTCTGCGCGATTACCTGTATCCCGATGTGCTGACAAATCACGGGTATGGTGACGCCACTTTCGCCGGGTTGGACCACGATGCCGTCTGGAAAACGGTCAATATCCATCTCAGCGCGCTGAACAAGGCGGGCTATGAGGTGTTCCTGAATTCCGGCACCTTGCTGGGTGTGGTCCGCGATGCGCGTCTGATCGATCATGACGACGATGTGGACCTTGCCGTTATCCTAAAGGCCACGACTGAGGCGCAAGCCGCCGCCGAATGGCAGGCGATGCGCGCCATGCTGGAAGACGCGGACCTTTTTGAGCGTGGCGTGCCGGATCAGCCGGCAATTTACAAAATCCGCCCCGCAGGCCAGACCGAATTCGATCTTTTTCCTGCGTGGGTCGAAGACGGCAAGTTTTATATCTACCCCCACACTTACGGCACGCTCGCAGAAGACGATGTGCTGCCGTTGCAGCCCTGCAAGGTATCCAGACAGCCAATTCCGCGCGATCCTGAGAAGATGTTGGAAATAAATTATGGGCCGAACTGGCGGACACCTGATCCGCTGTTCAAATTCCCATGGGACGATGCAAATGCCAGGTTTTCCACCTTTATCGAAAGCCTGACGCCCTAGAACGTGCCGCCTCTGCGCAGAGCATCGGCAGACAATGAAGCGTCCCGGCAGGCTTGGAGTAGAGCCCGCCATGCCCTGTCATGTTGAGTTCTGGAACCGCGTGATCCACGATCTAGGGAAGTGACAAGATGGTTTTTGAAATGCCAAGTGCGTGAGGATCGGAGAAGCCGCATGAGATCAGCATCTCAAAGGGATGAGAGCAACGGGCCTTCTCTTGGGCAGAGAGTCCCGGCGCGCTGTTTCTACGCACCGAGACGTCTGTTTCATAAGATCATTTGATCCGAGCGGTCCCAGGGTCCAAGTTTGCGGTCATCCATTGTTCGGCTAAATCCTGTGGGTCCATTTGATCACGATCTGCCTCTGAACGGGCGGTCATGCCCGCATCCGTGCGTATTCTGGATCATACGGCGACGGTGGGATGACTTCGGCATCCACCAGATCACCGCAGAGGTCCAGTTTCATCGTGCTGCCCACGGCGGCCAATTCCGGCATCACAAATGCATAGGCCAGATTTAAACCAACG
>JAGXHC010000138.1 GCA_024636405.1 Sulfitobacter sp.
CCCCAAGGGTTAGCTTACTGCTCTAATTGCCGCAGAAAACCTGCAACAACCTACCATATATGGTGGAGCCAAAGGGGAATCGGGGCAAGCCCTATTTCTGGGGATAAGGCCAATTAGCCGTGGATAACCCCAAAATCTTGGGGTTTTGTTAACCACCGACCACCAGATAAGGCAGTCAGCGGTCGATTCTGGGCAGAAACCTGGCCATGCAGGCTATTTCTTTTGAGCGTCCATCGCGTCGAGACGCGCTTTCAGCGCTTCATTTTCCTCGCGCGCCTTCTGAGCCATGGCGCGCACCGCGTCGAATTCTTCACGCGTCACGAAATCGCGGTCGGCCAGCCAGCGGTCGATGACGCCTTTCATGGCATTCTCTGCCTCGTCCTTGGCACCCTGCGCCACGCCCATGGCGTTGGTCATCATCTGGCTCATGTCGTCAAAAAACTTGTTACGGGTTTGCATGCGGTCTCTCCGGTTTTGCTTTGGCCTCAATATGGTGATGCAGTTGCGCGCCCGCAAGGTTGACTTCACCCGCCGGGCGCGCTCAATCAGCACATGATTGCACAACTTCCCTTTCCCGATATCTCACCCGAACTGTTTTCCATTACTGTTTTCGGCACGCAATTCGCGCTGCGTTGGTATGCGCTGGCCTATATCGTCGGCATTCTGGTGGGCTGGCGTCTTGTGGTGCGGGCGGTACGGACCCCGTCGGATATGCGCGGACCGGTCATGAGTCCGCAGCTGATCGAGGATTTGCTGACCTGGGTGATACTGGGCGTCATTCTGGGTGGCCGGTTGGGGTATGTCGCATTCTATCAGCCGGCATATTTCGCGGCCAATCCGCTGGAGATCCTGCAGGTCTGGCAAGGCGGCATGTCTTTTCATGGTGGTGCCTTGGGCGTGATTGTCGCCGCATTCCTGTTTACCTGGCACCAGGGCATTTCGCACCTGCGGGCCGGAGATTTGATCGCACTTGGTGTTCCTCCCGGGTTGTTGTTGGGCCGGCTGGCAAATTTCGTCAACGCGGAGCTTTGGGGGAGGCCGACTGATCTGCCATGGGGCGTGGCGTTTCCGGGCGAGGCAGCGCAATTTTGTCCAGACGTCATCGGGATCTGCGCCCGCCATCCGTCGCAATTGTATGAGGCGTTGCTGGAGGGGTTGATCCTTGGTGCGGTGCTGATCTGGCTGGTCTGGCGGCAGCGGGCATTCGCACGACCCGGGTTGGTTATGGGCGTGTTCCTCGCAGGGTATGGTGCCGCGCGTTTCGCCGTCGAATTCGTGCGCCAGCCCGACGCGCAATTCGTTACCGCAGGCAATCCCCTAGGGCTGGCTTGGCAAATCGGCGCGTACGGCTTGACCATGGGCCAGATGCTGAGCCTGCCAATGATCGCCGTCGGGTTGTACTTTACGATAAAAGCGCTGCGATGAGTTTGCGCGATCTGATCAAGGCGCAGATCGAGACTGCAGGACCGATGAGTGTGGCAGAATACATGGGGCTGTGTCTGCTTCATCCCCAGCATGGGTACTATACGACGGCAACTCCTTTTGGCGTGAAGGGGGATTTCGTCACCGCCCCCGAAATCAGCCAGATGTTCGGCGAATTGATCGGGTTGTCTTTGGCACAGGCGTGGCTCGATCAAGGCGCGCCAGCGCGATTTACGCTGGCAGAGCTGGGACCCGGTCGCGGGACATTGATGGCTGACATGTTGCGCGCGACACGCGGCGTGACGGGTTTTGCACAGGCGGATGTAGTGCTGGTCGAGGCATCGGCGGCGCTGCGCCACGTGCAGCGCGACGCGCTGGGGGATCGCCCACAGTGGGTCGATGCTGTGTCGAACCTTCCGGAACAGCCGCTGTTTCTGGTAGCAAACGAATTTTTCGATGCGCTGCCGGTGCGACAATTCGTGCGGGACGGTACACGATGGCGCGAACGGCAGGTGGGGCTTGTGGATGGCAAATTGGCTTTCGGCCTTGCCCCCCCGGCCCCGCAGCCCGCCCTGGCGCACCGGCTTGAGGATACAAGCGACGGTGATCTGGTCGAGGATTGCCCTGGCGCAGCGCCGCTGCTGAGCGGTGTGGCAGAGCGGATTGCGACACACGGAGGCGCGGGGTTGATCATCGACTATGGCGATTGGCGCAGTCTGGGCGACACCGTGCAGGCCGTTCGGGAACATGGCGCGACCGATCCGCTGGCAGACCCCGGCAAGGCAGATCTGACGGCGCATGTGGATTTCGAGGTGCTCGCCCGTGCGGCGGCCCCCTGCAAACACAGCAAGATCACGCCGCAAGGGGCTTTTCTTGAGCGGCTCGGCATCACGCAACGCGCGCAAGCACTTGCAGGCAAGCTCAGCGGCCCAGCGCTCGACAATCATGTTTCGGCACATCGCCGGTTGACGCACCCGTCGGAAATGGGAAACCTGTTCAAGGTAATGGGCCTCGTGCCGCAAGGCTGCCCCCTTCCGCCGGGACTGGAATGATGACACTGGAAATCCTTACCTCCGAGATCCTTTCGCCCGTAAAGCACGGGTTCTTCACCCGTCGCGGCGGGGCATCTTCGGGTGTGTTTCAAGGGCTTAACTGCGGTTCCGGGTCGTCCGACCAGGCGGAGATTGTCTCCATCAACCGCGGCCGCGTGGCGAGCGCGCTGGGCATCGAACCCACGCATCTTATAAGCGTGCATCAAGTCCATTCCGCCACTGTGGTTACCGTGACAGGGCCTCTGAAAGACAAGCCGCGCGCGGATGCGATGGTGACGTCGACGCCGGGTATTGCCCTTGCGGTGCTGTCCGCGGACTGCCAGCCCGTGCTCTTCGCAGATGCAAAGGCAAGTGTGATCGCTGCGGCGCATGCGGGCTGGCGCGGCGCGCTTGACGGCGTGCTGGAGGCAACGGTCGAGGCGATGATCGCGCTGGGTGCGGCGCGCGAAAATATCGCAGCCGTCATCGGTCCCAGTATCAGCCAGCGCGCTTATGAAGTCGGACCGGAGTTCTTCGAGACCTTCATGGCCGAAGACCCCGCCTACGCGCGATTCTTTGCCGGGGGTGTAAAGGACCGGCTGCAATTCGATCTGCCCGGATTTGGCCTTGCGCGGCTGCGCGAAGCGGGTGTGGGCCACGCTGAGTGGACGCGGCATTGCACCTTCTCTGATCCACAGCGGTTTTATTCGTACCGCCGCACGACCCACGCCAAGGAAGCGGACTACGGTCGATTGATCTCTGCGATCACGCTCTAAGCTCGGATCCGTCGCAAATCAGGCAAATCTGCCTAATTCCTGTCACATTGCCATTGTCCTGCAGGCGGCAACATTAACCAATTCATCGTGGCATTGGTGCCAAATCGGGTTTTCTTGCCTAAAATCAAAGCAAAGAGACTGCTCCAAACGTTAGCGCCGAATCTTCGTTATTTTTCGCAAATTTTCATCACATTGCCTCAAACCGGCCCGATTGGACCATCATACATGTCCCAACGAAGCAATAAGACACGAGCAGGAGACGCGTCATGAGAACCAATTCACGCTTTATCAAGTCGGTCATCGACGCGGCGGAAAAGAACGATACGGTCTTGCCATGGACCCGTGGCGCGCGCCGCGCGGCGTTCATCGCAAAACGCCAAGCGCCGGTCAAACGCAAGACCGCTTAACAAAAGAACCCCACCCGTCCTTCTGTTTGAGGGACCACTCGATCCCCCGTGTGTTGATTCGCGCGGGGGTTTTGGTTTTGTCGGCCACAATGTGGCAAAGCCCTCCGGCATCACTGAAACAAACCCCGATCTCTTGGCGCAATTGGTGCTTCTTTCCGGCTCAATGTCGTTCAGACTTTGACAATCATGCAGCTACGTGGCGAATTGGTGTCCGATACAGACCCGAAATGACAACTCTTCGTTATTTCCGTCGCTGTCGGTGGGGGCCGGCGCGGATGTGACCAACCGTAAGGTGATCGCATGACATTGACAGCTACCCTTGCCCCCCGGACTTATCGCCAGAAAAAGGGGTATCCGGTGACTTCCAGTTTCGTGCACAAGGATCAATCCAATCCGACGAACCTGCCCAAGCGCAATTTCGAAGTCGCCGGGCTGCGAAGCGACGGATCACTCTACATCGGGCAAACCAGTGGCCCCGCGATCCCGTTGTTCGAATCAGCATTCTCGGCGTTCACCCACGGCAGTCTGATCCTGACGACACAAGGCCAGATCGCCGTGGAAGATCTGCAACCCGGCGATATGGTGCAGACCTCTACGGGGGAGCCGGCCGAACTGGTGTGGATCGGATCCTCCAGCTTCGTGCCAGCACAGCCGGGCCGGCGCACGCCGCTCATCCGCATCATGGCAGATACGTTCGGAGAAGACCGCCCCAGCAGCTTTCTGACCGTAGGTCCCGGCGCGCGCATCTTGCAGACGCCGCCCGCCCTGCGCGGCTTTGCCGACGGGCGACAGATGCTGACTCTGGCGAAGCGGTTCGTGGATGGCGTGAACGTGATCGAGGTCGTACCGCCGACGCCGGTTCGCCTGTTCCACATTTGCCTTACGCGCCATGCCGCGATCAACGTGGGCGGGATCGAGATGGAGACGTTTCACCCCGGCGCGCAGGCTCCGCGCGAAGTGACCCATTCGCTGCGCGACCGGTTTCTGTCGATGTTCCCGCGCATCGGGCATCTGTCGGATTTCGGGCCGCTCGCACATCCGCGTACGCCCGAAGAGCCGGAGTTGATAGGTTAAGCCGTAACGCTCAGGCGTTTTTCCAGAACATCGAAGGGAACGCCGGGATCATCCTTCGCGCCGCGTATCACGAGGCTGGTTTTTACGCTGGCGACGTTGGGCGTGGTCAGCAATTCGCCCGTCAGGAAGCTTTGAAAGCTGGAAAGGTCGGGGGCCACGCATTTGAGGATGAAATCGACCTCGCCGTTGAGCATGTGACATTCGCGGACAAGCGGCCAGGCACGGCATTTGTTTTCAAACGTGCTGAGATCGGATTCCGCCTGGCTGGCAAGGCCGACCATGGCAAAAACCTGCACCTCGAATCCCAACTCGCGCGGGTTTACGTCCGCATGATAGCCACGGATAAAGCCTTGTTCTTCAAGCGTTCGGACACGACGCAGACAAGGCGGCGCAGAAATTCCAACGCGCTTGGCGAGTTCGACGTTGGTCATACGACCGTCGGCCTGAAGCTCGGCCAGTATTTTCCGATCAATCGGATCGAGACGCGTACCTGCCATAAAACCTCCAATATTTTTCGATTCTTATAGCAACAACATGTGTGTGCGCAATATTGTTTCGCGTACGCGCAATTATCTTTCCGCAGATGCAAGGGGGTTTAAGCGGACCTTCGGTGCGGCTATATCGTGGACAAACCTGATTGCAACGAGGATTCCCGATGGCCGAGACCCGCAAGACCAAGCTTTTGATCATCGGCTCAGGCCCGGCAGGCTATACTGCCGGCGTCTATGGCAGCCGTGCCATGCTGGAGCCCATTCTGGTGCAGGGCATCGAACCCGGCGGGCAGCTGACCACCACGACAGAGGTGGAAAACTGGCCCGGCGATACCGAGGTGCAGGGCCCGGATCTGATGATACGTATGCAAGCCCACGCCAAGGCCATGGGTACGGAGATCATCGGAGACATCATAACCGATCTGGATCTGTCCAGCCGTCCGTTTCATGCAAAGGGCGATAGCGGGACGACCTATGTGGCCGATGCTGTTGTGCTGGCAACCGGCGCGCGCGCCAAATGGCTGGGGCTGGAGAGCGAGGAAAAGTTCAAAGGTTTCGGTGTCAGCGCCTGCGCCACCTGCGACGGCTTCTTTTATCGCGGACAGGAGATCGTGGTAATCGGCGGCGGCAACACGGCGGTCGAAGAGGCGCTTTTCCTGACCAATTTCGCGTCCAAGGTGACGCTGATCCACCGCCGCGACGAGTTGCGGGCGGAAAAGATCCTGATAAACCGGTTGGAAAAGAATCCAAAGATCGAACCGCTTTGGTTCCATGAGCTTGTCGAGGTCTATGGCGCAGAGAATCCACTGGGTGTCGAAGGGATAAAGGTCCGGCATACCAAGACCGGCGAGACTACGGATATTCCATGCAAGGGCGTTTTCGTCGCGATCGGGCATGCGCCCGCCAACGAGTTGGTCAAGGATACGCTTGAAACGCACATGGGCGGTTATGTCGTGACAAAGCCGGACAGTACCGAAACCTCCATCCCGGGCGTGTTTGCGGCAGGCGATCTGACGGACCACAAGTACCGGCAGGCAGTGACCAGCGCCGGCATGGGCTGTATGGCCGCGCTCGAAGCGGAACGGTTCCTGGCGGAAGTCGGTGACGATGCCGGTAAGGACACGTCGCTGCCCCTGGGCTATGGTGCCGAGGTGAAGGAGGGCGTTTGAGCTCTGCAAAAATCGCGCACCAGCTTTGCAAATTTGCGAAAACGGGTAGAAACCCTTGAAACTGTCAGCATCAAGCGGCTAGGACGCGGCCTGATGGTGCAATTTCCCCTGTAACGAGATCAAATATGCAAACGCCGAACCTTTCGCCGATCCCCGAACTTTATGTTTCCTACGACTCCGCCCAGAAGATGAAGGGCGAGGCCGCCAACCTCACCAGCCATGATCTGACGCCGCGCCAGATTTGCGATCTGGAACTGCTGATGAACGGCGGGTTCAATCCGCTGAAAGGGTTCTTGTCAGAAGCTGATTACAACGGCGTCGTGGAAGATATGCGGCTTGCGGACGGAACGCTTTGGCCGATGCCGATCAACCTTGACGTATCCGAGGATTTTGCCGCCAAGCTGGAACTCGGACAGGATATCGCACTGCGCGATCAGGAGGGCGTGATTCTCGCCACGATGACCGTCACGGACCGTTGGCAGCCGGACAAGGCGAATGAGGCAGCCAAGGTGTTTGGAGCGGACGACGATGCGCATCCTGCAGTGAACTACCTGCACAATCAGGCCGGCAAGATTTACCTCGGCGGGCCGATCACCGGCATCCAGCAGCCTGTCCACTACGATTTCCGCGGGCGCCGCGACACGCCAAATGAATTGCGCGCATACTTTCGCAAGATGGGCTGGCGCAAGGTGGTGGCGTTCCAGACGCGCAACCCGCTGCACCGCGCGCATCAGGAACTCACCTTCCGTGCTGCGCGGGAATCGCAGGCGAACTTGCTGATCCATCCGGTTGTCGGCCTGACCAAACCCGGCGACGTGGATCACTTCACCCGCGTACGTTGCTACGAGGCGGTCTTGGACAAATACCCCGCCGCCACCACGGCGATGTCCCTGCTGAACCTGGCAATGCGCATGGCAGGCCCGCG
>JAGXHC010000139.1 GCA_024636405.1 Sulfitobacter sp.
ATTGGTTGAGGGAACGGGCGTGGGCCGCGAAGTTTATGTGCGGTCAAAAAACGTGGCGACCCAGGAAATCACGTTGAATTCACCGCTCTATGATGCGGTGGGGACACAGAATTTTACCTTCCGGAAATTCCGGCACATGGTCGATTTTGGCGGTTTCGATTCACTCAGCAAATTCGTGATGGCCGATATCGAATTTCAGTGCAACAACCGGTGCAGCGGGATCAATCTGGCGCCGTCGGGGTCGATCTTTCACCTGCGCGACAGTTTCATCAGCCGACCAAAGGACCGCGGCGTGACCTCGATCGGGGGGGGCTGTCAGGGCATGTTCATTGATCATTGTCAGTTTCTGTCAGCCGAAGACGCGCTGACCGTGCCGAACCGCAAGACGATCGCGATCAACACCAATGCCAACGATGTGAAGCTGCGCAACAACAGGGCCACAAAGTTTCGCCATTTCGCGATTGTCGCCGGGGGCAACAGCATCATCACCGGCAACCACTTCTTTCAGGGCGATTCCGTGGCCAATGGCATCCGGTCTGCGGGGCTGATCCTTGCATCATCGCACACCAGCGCGATTGTGACGGCCAACTACGTCGACAACTGCTTTATTGAGTGGACCAACGAGCTTGACCCCTATCCCGCGTTCAACACCGAATATTCGTTCAGCGCGCTCAGCCTTTCGGACAATATCTTTTTGTCGGGGGATGTGGCGCCGTGGTTCAGCTATCTGGTGGTGCGCCCCCATGGGGCAGGGCATTTCCTGAGCGGGGTGAACATCACTGGCAACCGGTTCCGCAGCATCAACGGGTTGATTGATCAGGCAGAGCGGGTGGACACCAGCTTTGCCGGGTTGGACATGTCACGGTGCAAGAATGTTGTGATGCGGGGCAATTCGTTTCACGCAGTCAGCAAGCAGGTATCCAACGCGGTTGAGATCGAACACGTCGAATCGACGCCGTCCACGACCTGGACCGTGGACACGGACGGGCTGTTGCCGTTCGGGGGTCAGGCGCTGAATGTGGACAGCGTGGTGGCACATGGCGCAATTCGGAACGCGAACAATGTCGCCCAATTCGTGACGCCATATGTGAAGCTGGCCGAAGGTCCGAACAGGGACAAGATCGAGCTGATCTGGCCGACACCCGTCAAGGGCAAGGTGTTAGTTGTCGCGCGCATGGATAACCGCTGATCGCCTCGGCAATTTGCGGCAATTGCCCCGCCCCGTCTGCTGTTGCAGGCGGGGCGGTTGCGGTTCAGAATTCTCGCCAGAGGCCCAGTTTGATTGCGGTGTCCCGGGCCCTGCCAAAAGGGGTTTCCACGCCGACCTGAATGCGAAATTTGCTTTCACCCGGACGGTAGACGACAGAGGGCGCGAGGGTGCCGGTGCTGCCGTTGAAATCCCGCATGAGGTAAATCTGGAGCATGCCTGTGGTGTTTTCAGTGAAATTGAACCCCAGCGTCCCATCCACTTTTGCAACATGTGCGCCATTGCCCAGATCCCATTTTATGGAGGTGTCCACCGCCGTCCATCCCGCCATATCGCGCAGCGTCAGGCCACGCCCCCATGATAATCCGGTCTTGAGATGCGGCGTGATCCGCTCACCTGACCAACTGGCCCCTGCCCCGATCTCATAGGCCCAGACATTTGCGGAATCGCCCCATCGAAGCGGGCGGCGCACAAAAGCGGTCCCGGTGCCCGACTGCACCCCGAAACGGTCCAGACCCATCGCAATGTCGACACCGATGGTTATGTCATCGCGCAGCCCATATTCAAAAAAGGTAGTCTGTCCGGTTTCGTAATACCAATTGGTCGTGAAAGAGAGCGACGTGAATGTCGCCCCCTTTTCGCGCAGCCACGCCCCCGCTGTCAGCGGTGGGGCCGTGGATAGAATCAACACAAACAGCAGTATTCCAAGATTACGCATCGCGACCTCACGGGGGCGATGATGGTTAATGACGGTTAATAAAAGGTTATCTCAGAACAGGCATCAATCTGCGGCCGCTCGAACACGAAAAGGCCCGAAGCGATTGCTCCGGGCCTTTTTGCCTGCTGTTAAGCGCCGCTGTCAGACGCGCGCGGCGTTTCCGCGTGGCCCAGCGATAAGCCATGCGATAAAGCCCAGGATTGGCAGGACCAGTATGACAAGGGTCCAGACGATCTTGGCCGCGGTTGAGCTGCTTGAGGTCAGAACCTGATAGATTGCGTAAATGTCAGCGATGAGGACGATCAGTCCAAAAATTCCATATTCCATTGTGAGGCTCCATTCTGAATTGCTGTGCAAATAGCTGTGGTCAAATAACAATTCATAACGCGAAATTGTTCCCAAACGTGCGGACGCCCCCCATGTGGCCCCGGCGCCCTGCGCAGTTGTACCCCGTCGAACCCGAGGCTGCATGGGCGAAATACAGCCGCAGAACGCGCAGGGCCGGAACGGGCATTGCCAGTTTGGCGTTGCAACAACAGGCAATCAACAAAGAAGGGAACACGCTATGAATGACATGTCTTCTGCTTCGATGGTTTCTTCACAGGACGTGAATGGAACCACCGTTTATGGGGCCGATGGGAATGATATCGGCCATATTGACCATCTGATGATCGACAAGAAATCCGGCAATGTGGCCTATGCGGTCATGGGATTTGGCGGCTTCTTGGGGTTGGGTGAGGAACATCATCCGGTGCCTTGGAATGCGCTGCGCTATGACACACAGCGCGACGGTTTCATCACCGACATCACTGAAAGCCAACTGCAGGGCGCGCCGACGCGCAATGATGGCTGGCAGCGTGACCGCGACTGGGAACAGCGCACCTTTGATCACTACGGCGTCCCATATTACTGGATCTGACCCTGACCGCACAGCAATAAAGTGGGCGCACACAGCGCCCACTTTTTGTGTGTGCGATGTGAATGTTGGCGCGCTTCAGGGTAATTGGAATGAACGCTCGCAGTTACGATATGCGCCCGTGCGGGAAGCCCCTTGCACCTAAGACTTGCGCGACTACACTCAGTTTCCAAGAACCCCGAACAAGAACAGGAAGACCGATATGGAAGAACTGCTGCAAGCCGTTGGTGTAATTATCTTTGTGCTGCTGGCCGTTATCGGGCTGGTTGCCGGGTGGCTGGCCGGGATGATCACGGGACGGCACAAGCTGGCCTTTGCATTGCTTGGCCTTGTGGGTGCCGTGTTGGCACCGATCTTGCTTGCCATTCTGGGCATTGGCGCTTTGGCGGCGGGCGGCGTGATCGCGGTGATCATCGCGGGGCTGATTGGTGCAGCACTGTTGCTGATGATCGGCAAGATGATCTTCGATTGATGCTTCGACGCTCATCGTGTCCGCGCATTTTCGCGCGGACAGAATGGGACGTGTATGGCCGCTGAACCCTAGCGTTTGCCGCCGTAGCGCGATTTGCCACCGCGCATGCCGCCCCTGCCCCCGGTGCTGCGCCCGGAGGCTTTTTGCGCATCACCCACTGCTTTATCCACGGCGTATTGCCGTGCCATCGGATCATCGGCAATAACCAGATCGACCGCTTCAAGGCGCTTGACCTCGTCGCGCAGGCGCGCGGCCTCCTCAAACTCAAGGTTCTCTGCCGCCTTGCGCATGTCAGTGCGCAGCCCTTCAAGCACGGTTTGCAGGTTGCCGCCGTGGGCCTTGTCGACCTTTGCCGTGACGCGGTTCATGTCCACGTCGCCTTTGTAAAGACCGGCAAGAATATCGTCGACGTTCTTCTTGACGGTGGTCGGCGTGATCCCGTGTTCTTGGTTATACGCCATCTGCCTCGCACGGCGCCTGTCAGTTTCGCCCATGGCCCGTTCCATGGACCCAGTGATCCGGTCGGCGTACATGATCACGCGGCCATCGACGTTGCGCGCGGCGCGGCCAATGGTCTGGATCAGCGATGTCTCCGAGCGCAGGAAACCTTCCTTGTCGGCGTCCAGAATGGCCACCAGCCCGCATTCGGGGATGTCGAGCCCTTCGCGCAACAGGTTGATCCCGATCAGCACGTCAAAGGCACCAAGCCGCAGGTCGCGCAGAATTTCGATCCGTTCTATGGTGTCGATATCGGAGTGCATATAGCGCACGCGGATGCCCTGTTCGTGCATGTATTCGGTCAAATCCTCGGCCATACGCTTGGTCAGGGTCGTGACCAGCGTGCGGTAACCGTCGGCTGAAACCTTGCGCACCTCGTCCAGCAGATCGTCCACCTGCATCTCGACGGGGCGGATTTCGATTTGCGGGTCGATCAGGCCGGTGGGGCGGATGATCTGTTCGGTGAACACCCCGCCGGTCTGTTCAATTTCCCATGCCGCCGGGGTGGCCGAGACAAAGACCGACTGTGGCCGCATCGCGTCCCATTCCTCGAACTTCAGGGGGCGGTTATCCATGCAGGACGGCAGCCGGAAACCATGTTCGGCCAGCGTCATCTTGCGTCTGAAGTCGCCTTTGTACATGCCGCCGATCTGCGGCACGCTGACATGGCTTTCGTCTGCGAACACAATGGCATTGTCAGGAATGAATTCGAACAGCGTGGGGGGCGGCTCGCCGGGGGCGCGCCCCGTCAGATAGCGTGAATAGTTTTCGATGCCGTTACAGACGCCCGTGGCCTCCAGCATTTCCAGATCGAAATTCGTGCGCTGTTCCAACCGCTGCGCCTCCAGCAGTTTGCCGTCACCGACAAGCTGGTCCAATCGCATGCGCAGCTCTTTCTTGATGCCGATGATGGCTTGGGACATCGTCGGTTTCGGGGTGACGTAGTGGCTGTTGGCATAGACGCGGATGTGGTCGAAGGTATCGGTCTTTTCACCGGTCAAAGGGTCTAATTCCGGGATGCTTTCAAGCTCTTCTCCGAAGAACGACAGCCGCCACGCGCGGTCATCAAGGTGCGCCGGAAAGATTTCAAGCGAGTCGCCGCGCACCCGGAACGATCCGCGAAAGAAGGCGGCATCATTGCGCTTGTAGGCCTGCGCGACGAGATCCGCGATCACCTTGCGCTGATCGTAGTTGTGCCCGACCTTCAGATCCTGCGTCATCGCGCCGTAGGTTTCCACCGATCCGATACCGTAGATGCACGACACCGAGGCCACGATGATCACATCGTCACGCTCAAGCAGCGCGCGGGTGGCCGAGTGGCGCATCCGGTCGATCTGTTCATTGATCTGGCTTTCCTTCTCAATGAAGGTATCGGAGCGCGCGACATAGGCTTCTGGCTGGTAATAGTCGTAGTAGCTGACAAAATATTCGACCGCGTTGTCGGGGAAGAACCCTTTGAATTCACCATAAAGCTGCGCCGCCAGCGTCTTGTTCGGCGCAAGGATGATGGCGGGGCGCTGCGTTTCCTCGATCACCTTTGCCATTGTGAATGTCTTGCCGGTTCCGGTGGCACCCAGCAGAACCTGATCACGCTCCCCCGATCTGACGCCTTCGCTCAGTTCCTTGATCGCCGTTGGCTGATCGCCGGCCGGTTCAAATTCCGTCTTCAGGACAAACTTGCGGCCGCCCTCAAGTTTGAGGCGGGTGCGCACGTCGGGCGCGGGATTGGCCAGTAACGGCATCCCGGCGGACTTATCAGTCTGGGCATAGGGCATGGGCAGCGGTCCTTGGTGGGGTGCTCCATAGGTGTCATTTTTGCCCGCAGGTTCAAGGGTTCATGGTGGCATGACACCTGAATCTGTCGGCAGAGACCGGCAAAAACCGGGTTGCGGCTATTTCATCAGGCGCTTGCGGTTGGCGTGAACCTTGCGGTTGAGCGGCGCGATGGCGGCCGTGAGGATCTGGTCAGGTCGCTGCCCGGCCATAACAGCAGCGCTTGCTGCGGCGTAGGATTTGGCCATCGCGGGGCCCTTTTCCGATACCATTCGGTTGTTTTCACCCCGGCGGGCGGGAATGGCGCCCGCCATGCCAAGAAGGCGCAGCGCCATCACAGTCTGGGTTTCTATCATCAGGGTGGTCATGCTGGCATGCAGGGCGAGCATTGAAAGGGGGTTCATTTTTGCCTCCGGGCATTTGATCGTATATATGTATGCCGCATTGCAGCATAGGAAAGGAAGAAAATGCGCGACGTCGCGTACTCTTGCCCCTTGCGGCGGAATGGCTGATAAACACTCAGACCCTCAGTACCCGGAGCCTTTCATGCGCGCACGTATTTACCAACCTGCCCGGACCGCGATGTCCTCCGGTTCTGCGAAAACCCATGTCTGGCTGCTGGAATTCCCGCAAGACAGTGCACGTGAGGTTGATCCGCTGATGGGCTGGACGTCTTCCGACGATACCCAAAGCCAGGTGCAGATCCGGTTCGAGACCAAGGAAGCAGCCGTCGAATATGCCCGCGAAAACGGTATTGATGCGGTGATCCAGGATCCGCAAAAGCGCAAACCAAACATCCGCCCCGGCGGCTACGGCGAAAACTTCGCGACCTTCCGGCGTGGGGCATGGACGCACTAGTCAAACCCATTATCCGCGAAGAACATGCGACCACGCCAGACGTGGCCGCCTTGCTGGCGTATCATGTCGCCACGATGCAGGCCGGCAGTCCCGAAGAAAGCTGTCATGTGATGTCAGGTGATGCACTGTCAGAGGCCGGTGTGACCCTTCTGACGCTGCGGGACGGGGCGGGTCGGCTGCTTGGCATCGGGGCGCTCAAGGAAATCAGCATCGGCACCGCCACACGGCACGGTGAGATCAAATCCATGCACACCGCCGCGCAGGCACGTGGTCGGGGCGTCGGGGCAACGATCCTGCGCGCCCTGATCGACGTCGCGCGGCAGGCCGGACTTGCGCAGATCAGTCTGGAAACCGGCAGCGGAGAGGCGTTTGTTTCCGCGCGCAAGCTTTACCTTACGCATGGATTTGACTTCTGCGCCCCATTTGGCAGCTATTCGTCCGATCCGCTTAGCGTGTTCATGACGCGCGCCACCCGGTCGGAAGACGGCGATGTCACCTAACCTGCCTTTGCATCTGCCCTGTTGTCGCGGCCCAATTTGACGCGGTCGCACGCGCGCGCCCCTCTACCGCAGCTTTGAACGCGCAGGAAAAATGCGACAATCGGTGATTGGCATTCATGACGGGCATCAACCACGTTGACATGCCCGGACAAAGTGAATGATACAGCCAGTCTAAGTGCGGGCCGTTAGCTCAGCTGGATTAGAGCAGGGAACTTCTAATTCTCAGGTCGGGGGTTCGAGTCCTCCACGGCTCGCCATTTCATACCCCTTGCAATCGATTTTATTGTATTTTCTTTCGTTTTGCCGAACCATTCCCACCGGGTTCGTCAAGTATCGGACCCGTTTCGTTCTTACGCAATTTTCAGCTTCAGCGGGATTGGATTGTAAAAAACGGCACCACTTCATAGCACTGCGCAATCCACCCGATCTTCGAATTAATTGGCTATAATTGCTGCTTTACGTGATGTATCGGACATATTTTTCCTGACCGGACTGATCACCCATGGCGACAGCTTCTTCCAATAAGGACCTCAGCCTGAAGTGGCTCGAGCTCTTCCAGACCTATGCCCGGACAAATTCTTTGCAGGCAACAGCCCATGAGACGGGGCTGTCGATCAGCACGGTCTCGCATCATTTGCGTAACCTCGAAGAGCATCTGGGCGTTGACCTTTTTGATCACACACGGCGGCCGATGGTGCTGACACCGACAGGTAGAAACTTTTTGCGCAATATCGCTCAGGCCATGCAATCGATCCGCAAGGCAACGGCCGAAGCATCCGCAGGTAATGTCGCCGATGCGTCTTACTTGCGCATTGGCACCATCGAGGATTTGGACAGTGATGTGACCCCTGAGCTTGCGGTTTATCTGTCCCAGCAGATGCCCGATTGCAATTTCCTGTATCACACCGGCACCAGCCACGAGATCATCAGAATGCTGCGCCACAGGGAGCTGGATCTGGGCATCGTGACGACGCCGCTGAAGTCTGCGAACGACCTGAATGATCTGCCCTTGCTGCGCGACCCCTTTGTGGCTGTGTTGCCAAAGGCGGCGGATGCATCGCTGCCTGATATCGTTGCCGACCAAACCAAACTGCCGTTTTTGCAATTCTCGAGTGATCTGATCATTGCCGCACAGATCGAAGCGCAACTGCGGCGCCTCGGCGTGCAACTTCCGAACAAATTTGAATGTGGGAACAATCAAACGCTGATGGCTATGGTGGCCGCAGGTGCCGGATGGACCATAACGACGCCTTTGCTGTTTTCACGTGCGCGGCGGTTTCAGCCAAAACTGCGGATGCACCCGTTTCCCGGCAAGAGTTTTGGCCGGACATTGTCCCTTCTCAGCAGCCCGGACTGTGCAGGGTCCGTGATCGATCTTGTACGCTACAAAGTGCGCAGCGAATTGAACCGACAGGTGATTTCGGACGTGCACCGTACGATCCCGTGGCTCAAAGACCAGTTTACGCTTATCGAATAGGACTTCCCCAACAGGATATTAAACTGGCCTTTGATCTGGCGCTGTCGACCCGATGACAGAGACGCAGGCTCATGATCATCGGAAAGCCGGGCCTGGATCGCGTGGACGAAGACAACTGATATTGGGCAAGTTTTAATTTCGCATTCGTCGAAATTTATTTCCTATTTTTTGATATCCGATATCCGACTCTTGTGCCGATGGCGGAATTCTTGCTCAGTTCGGTCCAGCATTTTTGGGGAACGAAATGAAATCACGCACGAAGGTTGCAGTCATCGGTGGCGGAATCGCCGGATGCTCGACACTGTATCACTTGACCCAAGAGGGCTGGTCCGACGTTGTTCTCATCGAACGGGACGAGCTGACCTCTGGCACCACATGGCATTCTGCGGCGCAGGTGACGAACTTCGGCATGAACCAGACGATGGTGGGCCTGAAGTCCCATTCCATCGCGCTTTACAAGAAGCTGCGGGACGACCCGGAATACCCTGTGGGGTATCACCACGGCGACGGCGGTATCAGGCTGGCCAATACGCCCGAGCAGATGCAGGCGTATCGCCATTTCGCGTCGATGGCGCGGGGCATGGGCACGACCTTTGAGGTCATCGATGCCAAAGAATGCGCGCGCCGCCATCCGCTGATTTCAACGGACAACCTGCTGGGCGGCCTGTGGGATGGCGAGGACGGAGATATTGATCCCGCCCAATTGTGTCAGGCACTGGCCTTTCATGCGCGCAAGGCGGGCGCGGAAATCTACCGCCATACCAACGTCGTATCGCTGACACAGCACAAGGATGACACCTGGACCGTTGAGACAGACAAGGGCAGCATCGATGCTGACATCGTGGTCAACGCCTGCGGCTACCGTGTGAATGAAGTGGGCGGAATGATGGGTGTGCATCATCCTGTAGCGTCGATGGAACACCAGTATTTTGTCACCGAAGACATCCCCGCCATTGCCGAGGCCGGACACCGGATGCCGCTGCTGCGCTGCCCGATCAGCGACTATTATGCGCGGCAGGAAAAGAACGGCCTTTTGGTCGGGTTCTATGAACAGGAGTGCAAAACATGGGGCATGGACGGCATCAGTCCCAGCTTTGCCAATGACCTGTGCCCCGACGATCTGGACCGCGTCATGGACGTGCTTGAGGGCGCGTTTGAACGGATGCCAGCGCTGACCGAAGTGGGGATCAAACGCGTGGTTAACGGCCCGATCACCTATACAATCGACGGCGCGCCGTTGGTTGGCCCGATCCCTGGCAAGCGCAATGCGTTCTGTATCATCGGCTTACGCGCAGGCGTCGGCGAAGGGGGCGGTCATGGCTGGCTGCTGGCGCAACAGATTGTGCAAGGAGAGGCGCAGTACGACACGTGGTGCATCGACCCGCGGCGATTCACCGGGCATACGAACGTCGAACTGACGGCTTTGAAAGCCATTGAGGATTACCAGAACGAATTCCGCTTCCACTTCCCGCATGAACATCGCCCCGCCGGGCGCAATGCCAAGACGACGCCGCTGACACCGATCTTTGCCGCTGAAGGCGCTGAATTCACGGTGGTGAATGGTTGGGAGCGGGTCGATTACATCAAGCCGTCACCGGACTTCCACCCCAGCCTGAGCTTCAATTTCGACGAGGCCTTTGGCATCGTTGCAGAAGAAATCCGCAATGTGCGCGAAAACGTCGGCCTGTGTGAGGTCAACGGTTTTAACCGGTTTGAGATCACCGGCGCAGATCGTCACGCTTTCCTCGACCGCATGTTCTGCGGAACTGTGACAAAGAAAGACGGCCGCGTGGGTCTTGGCTATTTGCTCAACCATCACGGCATGGTCAAAGCTGAGGCAACGGTTGCCAACATCCCCGCGTCCGATCGCGGTCCGGCGCGCGCTTGGTATGGATCAGCCGCGGCAGCCGAATACCACGATATGGATTGGCTCAAGGATCATATGGACCCGACCGAGGACGTGCAGATCACCAGCCTGACCAATGATCAGACGATCCTTGTGCTGGCAGGCCCCAAAGCGCGCGATGTGCTGGCCGCGTGCTCGCGCGGGGACTGGTCCAAGGCTGCCTTCCCTTGGCTGTCCGTGCGCGAGGCCTTTATCGGCTTTTCGCCCGTCACCGTGCTGGGGGTAAGCTTCTCCGGCGAGCTTGCTTATGAAATTCACGTACCGAACGCCTCGCTTTACGCGGTTTATCTTGCGCTGCGTGAGGCAGGCAAGGCGCACGGTCTGAAGCTCTTCGGTGCGCGCGCGGTTGACTCCATGCGGATGGAAAAAGGATTCTTGCATTGGAAAGCGGACTTGCTGACCGAATTCGATCCCTTCGAGACAGCGCTGGACAGATTTGTGAAGCCCGAAAAAGGCCCGTTTATCGGTCAGGAGGCCTTGAAAAAGCGTATGGCAAACGGTCCAACGAGAAAGTTGGTGACCCTCAAGGTAGACAGCAAGACCGCGCCAGCACACGGCGGCGGTTCCTTGATGCAGGGCGACAAGGTTGTGGGCACGATCACGTCAGGTGATTGGGGGCACCGCGTTGGTTTAAATCTGGCCTATGCATTTGTGATGCCGGAATTGGCCGCCGTGGGCAGCACGATGAAACTGGACCTCTGCGGTGATCTGGTCGATGCCGAAGTCATCCCACCGTCGCCGTATGATCCAGAATACGCACGGATGCGGGCATGACCGCCCGTTCAGAGGGAGGTCGTGATCAATTGGACCCACAGGATGTAGCCGAACAATGGATGGCCGCAAACTTGGACCCTGGGACCGCTTGGATCAAATGATTTTATGAAACAGACGTCTCGGTGCGTAGAAACAGCGCGCCGGGACACTCTGGCCAAAAGAAGGCCCGTTGCTCTCACCCCTTTGAGATGCTGATCTCATGCGGCTTCTCCGATCCTCACGCACTTGGCATTTCAAAAAGCATCTTGTCACTTCCCTAGATCGTGGATCACGCGGTTCCAGAACTCAACATGACAGGGCATGGCGGGCTCTACTCCAAGCCTGCCGGGACGCTTCATTGTCTGCCGATGCTCTGCGCAGAGGCGGCGCGTTCTAGGGCGTCAAGCGTTCGATAAAGGTGGAAAACCTGACATTTGCATCGTCCCATGGGAATTTGAACAGCGGATCAGGTG
>JAGXHC010000018.1 GCA_024636405.1 Sulfitobacter sp.
CGCCAACACAGTACCGCCGCCGATCCCGATCCGAAGCGCGTCAAGCGATCCTCCCCTGGCGCAGATCAGTGCCGTTGCACCGTATGAGACAACGAAATGCACGGCCCAGATCAGCGGGCCAAAAGTGATCCGCCACAGGCTTGTCGCTTCGGCGTGGAATTCGCTGGCTTCTTGTTCTTCACTGATCTGCGTCATGACAACCATCCGGGCACCAGCCCCAGAACGGCGGCGGTCACCACAGCCTTGAGGCCGATAAAGTGCCAGTAAAGTGTCACATTTCGCAGATCCGCGTCATAGAGCGGTGTCAGCTTGCCGAAGATACTGCCGGCAAGGCAATACCCCTGCATCAGCACTCCTGCGGCGACATGTAATACCAGCCAGATCATCAGCGCCCAAAGGATTGCCGGATAGACGTGGCTGGTCGGATCAAGGTCGCGAACGGCAAGAAAGGCGGCACCCGCCCCACTGATCGCCGCGAAGGAACCCAATGCCAGCGCGCCCCGCGCAAGCGACACATGCCCGCGTTGGTTACCTTCACGCGCAGCAACCGTCAGGGCCCACGACGCCACCAGCAAGACAGCACTAAGCGCCACCCAAAGGCCGACCGGGTGCATCGCATCCGCTGGCGGGAAATCGGGCCGCGCGGTCCAATAGAAGAAAAACCCGAACACAAGGCTTGCAAAGGCCGTTACATCGCCCAGCATCGTAATCCACATACCCCACCAGCCAACGGCGTCCGGCCCCGACGCATAGGTCGGAAGATGCAGGCCCAGACCCGCATCGCGCGTCTCTTTTTCAGGCGGCCGCGCGGTGGAAGTCCATAACCAGTACATCACGCACACGATCGCGAAGGCCGCACAGACAATTGCGGGGGTGTAGATGTGGAAAGTTGGCAGAATGAACGCGCCGCCGGTAAAAAGTGCAGCAAGAATTGTGATCCAGGCCGGGCCGGTGACGGGTTGGACGTAGATCGGTTTTGCGTCGATGACGGAGGTGATCATTGTCTCTCGCTGGTGATCTGGTGCGTCGGGCAGATAATAGCGTCCGGCATCCATCCGCGCGCTCAACCCCTCCTGATCCCACAGCGGATAGCGTGTCGTTATATGCGGGATGGACCGCACACCCCAGGGTTCCGAGGGCACGTCGTGGGAGAATTCGAGCGTTCCGGCATTCCACGGATTGCGCGGGATCACACCTTGATGTTTCTTTGGACGCACCAGATCGTAAAGAAACACGGCAAAGCCTGCCGCCATCACGAAGGCCCCAAGTGTCGAGATCAGATTAAGCCAACCCCAGCCAGAGCTTTCGGGATAGGTGAACACCCGGCGCGGCATGCCCATAAGCCCGGTCAGGTGCATCGGCAGGAAGGTCACGTTGAACCCGGTAAAGATCAGCCAGAACGCCCAGCGGCCATAGGTTTCCGACAGCAACTTTTTGCGGAAGAACGGGAAAAAATAATAAACCCCCGCGATCACCGGGAACACCATACCACCAAACAGCGTGTAATGCAGGTGAGCCACGATGAAATAGGTGTCATGCGCCTGCCAATTGAACGGCACGATCGCCAGCATCACACCCGTCAGACCGCCCGCAACAAAAATGGCCAGCGCCCCCGCGATCCAAAGCATCGGCAGGCTCATCTTTACCCTTCCGACCATCAGTGTCGCAACGAAGGCAAAAAGCTGGATGCCGGTGGGAATGACCACCGCCTCGGACGCCGCAGAGAAGAAGCCAAGCGAGATCTGCGGTAAACCGGTGGTGAACATGTGGTGCACCCAGAGGCCAAACGACAAAAATCCGGTGCCCACGGCGCTGAGCACGATCCACGAATATCCGACGATGGGTCGGCGCGCGACGGTGGGAACGATCATCGCGGCAATGGCGATAGATGGCAGAAAAACGATGTAGACTTCGGGATGCCCGAAAATCCAGAACAGGTGCTGCCACAGGATCGGGTCTCCGCCGCGTTCAGGATCAAAGAAGGGCCAGTCAAAGGACCGCTCCAGTTCAAAAAGAAAATCACCTGCGATCAAAGGCGGAAAGGCAAAAAGGATCATGCCCCCCACGACCATCACGTACCACGCGTAAAGCGGCATGATGTTGACGCGCATGCCCGGCGGTCGGCATTTCAACGCACCGACAATCAATTCAACAGCAGCGGCGATGCTGGCGACCTCGATAAACGACAGACCCAACAGCCAGATGTCCGGGCCAATGCCTTCATCCTTGGTGGCCAGAGGAGGATACATGAACCATCCCGCTTTTGGCCCCGCGTCAAAGATCAGCGAGCCCAGCACGAAAATGCCGCCGATCAAAAAACACCAATAGCCGTAGGCGCTGAGCCGCGGGAACGGCATGTCGCGCGCGCCGCACAGGGCGGGCAGCAACAAGATGCTGATTGCCTCGAACATCGGTACGGCAAACAGAAACATCATTGCAGAGCCGTGCATCGTGAAGAATTGGTTGTAACGGTCGGCGTCCAGAAAAGAATTGTCAGGAAATGCCAGTTGCACCCGCATTGCCAATGCCAGCAGCCCCGCAATCAGCATAAAGCCAAACGCAGTCAGGGCATACCACACACCAACTTCGGTGTTGTTGACCGCCGACAAATAGCGCCATCCCTGAGGCGTCTTCCATGCTGCACGAAGTTCGGCCTTGCCGCGCTCTTGTTCCGCAGGCGGGACCGGTTCAGCCAGCATGGCATCCGTCGGCGGGTACGGGCCAACAGGGGCAGGCAGTTTGCGCAAATCAGTCATTGCAGCCCTCTGAGATAGGCCGCAAGCGCGGCAAGGTCGGACTGTGACAAATGAGCATAGGTCGGCATGGCAACCTCGGGTTTCAGGGTGCCGGTATGAGCGATCCAGCTTTCAAAATCGGCGGCGTCCACCCCCAGTATCCCTGCGCCCAATGACGTGCGGCTGCCCACATGGGTAAGGTCCGGCCCGACCTGCCCCACCGCCTGCGTTCCGCGCACCGCATGGCAAGCACCGCACCCTTCACGGGCAAATATCTGCGCACCTGATCGCTCCTGATCCGTTGCAGGAGGCTTTGCATCTTGCGCCTCGGCTTCCAGCCAAGCTGCAAAATCATCGGGCGCCATCGCCACCGCCTCAAATGCCATCAACGCATGTGATGCACCGCAAAATTCGGCGCATTGGCCGCGATAGAGCCCTGGTATCTCCGGCTTTAGCGACATGAAAGTTTCGCGGCCCGGCATCATGTCAGCCTTTCCCCCCAGCGCGGGCACCCAAAGCGAATGGATCACGTTTTTCGCGTTCAGCACCAGCCCCGTCCGCGCACCCACAGGCAGACGCAATTCATTGGCCGATACGATCTTTCGACCATCAGGCAACTCGTATGCGACGCGCCACCACCATTGCTCTGCCGTGATCTGGATGCGCAGCCCGTCGTCCGCCGTACGCTGCGCATGCATCAATGGCAGGCTGTAAATCAACAACCCTCCGAGCAGTACCACAGGAAAAATCACGCCACCCCCGACAATCAGCATCTCTGCGCTGCGGCGCGACATCTGTTGGGTATTGATGCGGGTAACATAGATGAATATTGCGCCGACCAGCAGCCAAAGGACGACCGCACCAATGAACATCACGCGCGCCAAATCATAAAGCGTGCGTGCGTCGGCACCGGCGGGATCAAGCACAGACTGCCGCCCTGCACAGGCCGACAGTATGAAAAGACCCGCCAGACAAACCAACGTCCGGCTGTTGTGACAATAAGGGGCCTTCAAGGCTTCATTCCGACATCTCGTTCACGTTACCTCGCATTTATGCCGGGTTCGCGATCTTTTAGGCAATGCCGTAATCACCGCCGTCTGAATTTGATCATAGCTTTTTGGCGGCTTCCTTGCGCAAGGCGCCGCGCAGGGCACGCGCCTGAAGTGGTTCGGTCAGGATCGCGTCGCGCTCAAATCCCATCCGGTCCATCGCATTACCTTCATGCGGATGTGCAGCCAACGCCAGCGACGCCCATAGCAGCCCGGCAAGTGCGCGTTTGTCGTTCGCGGCATCGCCCAACCGGGATAGCGCAGGCAGCAAGATCTGCTCAATATCGTCAAAGTCAGTACCGAAGGGGAAATCAGGCAGCGTGCCTTCGCGGTACGGATCAAGCCATTCCGCCACCGCGTCGGGAGTGTTGCGGCGGTGCGCGGGGGGCACCTGCCAGTCGCGTTCAACCTTGCCCGCATTTTGCGCCGACTTCAGCAGTGCTGCTTGAAATCGGCTGTCGGCAATGGCGATCATTCGCTTGATTACCTCGGCATCCGTATGCCCTCGCAAATCCGCGACGCCGTATTCCGTCACCACGATATCGCGCATGTGCCGTGGTACGGTGGTCAAAGCCAATTGCCAAACAATGTTGGAACTCACCGCGCCGCCGGTTCTGCGCGTCGCGGGCAAGGTCAGGATCGCACGCCCGCCTTAAACTGCAAAAGCCTGCTCAAAGAAATTGAATTGCCCGCCGACGCCGCTGACCACTTGGCCCGGTTTTGCGGAATCTGACATTACATCGCCCAACAGACTTGCTTGCATCCCGCCGTTCACAAAGCGGGCGTCAATGCGCGCGGCGCGTTTGGCCTTTTCATCACCGTAAAGGGCGTTTGTGAAACTGACGGGCACCATCGCGATCTTTGCACGCTTTTCGGGGGGCATGTCGCGCAACCGCCGGTACACATCGCGCGCCTCGACGACAAATCCGGCGTGGATTGCGGCGCCATCCACCTCGCGGCGCACGATGCCTGCGTCAAACAGCGCAAGCAGCCCACCGACCAGCATTTCGGTGACAGCATAAAGCCCGACCTGAAACGGATCGGATCCGTCACCAGTCAGCGGAAAGGGCGCGGCGCGCCAAAGGTCGGTCAATGCACCACGCTGGCGCAGCAAAAGGGCATGCGCGGCAGCATCGCCGATTGCGCCGATGCCGATCTGGATGGTGCCACCATCCACAATCAACCGCGACACGTGCAGCCCGATGGCATGCTGTGCCGCTGAAACGGGGCGGCGAATGGCCGAGAAAAGCTCGAACTGGGCGTCGGGCGTCAGCAGCATCGACACTGCGGATGCGTCAAGCACAGCTGCAGGTCCGGGCATGAATGGCAGCGCGTTATTGACCTCGCCCACCGCGATAAAATCCAACTCGCCTCGCGCCCTCATTGCGAACAGATCAGACGAAATGTCGGTATTGCATGAAAGGCTGAAACGGCCCTGCTCCTGTGCCAGCAACTGCGACAGCACGTTGGGCTTTTGCGCGATCAACACATCGCGGGCATGGGTATAATTGGCGGCAATATA
>JAGXHC010000140.1 GCA_024636405.1 Sulfitobacter sp.
ATCTGCACCTTCGGGCTCCACGCCATAAACGCTGCATTCAGGGTTAAGCGCCTTGACCGCCGCCGCGATGCCGCTGATCAAACCGCCGCCACCGACAGAAACGACAATTGCGTCCAACCCCGGCACTTGCTCCATCATCTCCAAGCCGATCGTCGCGGTGCCCAATACCGTGTGCAGCCCATCGAACGGGTGGATAAACGTGCGGCCTTCTTCGCGGACAAGCCTTTCCGCTTCGGCAAAGGTCTCGGCGCCGGGCGGCTTTGTGATCACTTCCGCGCCGGTCGCGCGGGCAAGGGCCACGCGGTAGGGGCTGGCATTGGACTGCATGACAACCTTGGCAGTTGCCCCGATCCTTGCCGCGGCCCAACCGGCAGCGATTGCGTGGTTGCCGGCGCTGGCGGCCGTGATCCCCCGCATCCGCGCGGTGTCGTCAAGGGTGCGCGCCACGGACAGCGCGCCGCGTGCTTTGAAGGTGCCAGTGTGCTGAAAGCACTCCAGTTTCATCCAGATATCCGCGCCCATCACGGCCTCGGCCAGCACCGGCGTGGCAAGACGCAGCATTGGTGTGCGCACAACCAGGTCGCGCAGATCGTCGGCGCGTTGCTGCATCGCGCTTAGTGATATGCCGGAAATGTCGACACTGTTCATGACGGAGCCCCTTTTTCAAATTTGCCAAGCGGCACAATCTGCGCGGTCTTGTCCTCGGCGATCTCTTCGAAATCAAAGTTGTGCAACCGCCCCGCGCGTTTTGCCGCTTTTTCGCTGCTAATGAGTATTTCCTCAACATCCTTGCGGGCCTGACCGAAATGGCGGTCAAGATTGCCGACCCGCGTCGTCAACCGCTCCACGTCGCCATGCAGCGCGCCCAATTCCTTGCGGATCGCACCCGCCTGTTCACGCATCCGCGCGTCCTTGAGAATCGCGCGCATGGTGTTGAGCGTGGCCATGCAGGTCGTCGGCGACACGATCCAGACCCGCGCATCGAACCCGTGCCGGACCAGTTCAGGAAAGTTCGCGTGCAGTTCGGCATAAACTGCCTCTGAGGGCAGAAACATCAGCGCCCCGTCAGCAGTTTCGCCCTCGATGATATATTTCGTGGAAATCGCATTGATATGCATGCGCACGGCAACCTTCATCTGCGCTGCCGCTGCTTTTAGTTCGCCGTCGGTATTTGCCCGGCGCAACGCCTCATAGGCTTCCAGCGGGAATTTGCTGTCGATCACGATGTGGCCGGGCGGGTTGGGCAGATGGATCAGACAATCGGCGCGCTTGCCGTTGCTCAGGTTGGCCTGCAACGTATAGCTGTCGCGCGGCAGTGCCTTGGACACGATGTCATGCAATTGGATCTCGCCGAAGGCGCCGCGCGTTTGCTTGTTGCTCAGGATATCCTGCAAGGACAGCACATCGCCGCTGAGCTTGGTGATGTTATCCTGCGCCTTGTCGATGGCGGCCAGCCGTTCCTGCAACTGCGTCAGGCTTGTCGTGGTCTGCTTGCTGGAGCCGTGCAGCGTCTCTTGCATGCGTTCCTGCATCTCGGCCAGCGCACGGGCCGATTTGGCGGCATTGTCAGCCAACCTGTCTTGCATGTTTTGCTGCACATGGGCCATGCGCGTTTCCATGCTTTGGATCATTTGGGCCTGCGCGTTGGCCTGTGTGTCAGACACGGTCTGCAAGCCACCGCGCAACTGCTCCTGTCCCGCACCAAGCTGTTGCACATGGCCGCCTAGGATTTGCATCTGCCGCGCCAGCGGGACTGTCATGCGTGCCGAATGACCTGCGGCGCGCACCGCCATGACCAGCAAGACCAAGACCAGCAGCGCAAGCGCGCCGGCGCCAAGCACCAGCGGATCATCCAAAGGAATGGTGCGGCCTGCGATCTCCATCAGGTGCGTCCGAACAACCGTTCGATATCAGTAAGCTTCAGCTCGACATAGGTTGGCCGACCGTGATTGCATTGGCCCGAATGCGGCGTTGCTTCCATTTCGCGCAGCAGAGCATTCATTTCTTCGGCGCGCATCCAGCGGCCTGACCGGATCGAACCGTGGCAAGCGATCCGGCTGAGGATGGCCTCAATCCGGGCCTGCACCGTATTGCTGTCGTTCTGGTCGGCAAGTTCATCAAGGATATCCAGCACCATCGCGCGGGCATCGACGGTGCCCAGTATCGCCGGCGTCTCACGCACCGCGATGGCGCTGCCGCCGAACGCTTCGATCCCCAGACCCAGCCGCGCCAGATCGCCAGCGATCTCCAGCAGGCGCGCAGCATCGCTGGCCGAAAGTTCCACGATCTCGGGAATCAGCAGCGACTGCGCGGCAACGCCGTTTTCGGCCATCTGATGTTTAAGCTTTTCATAGACCAGCCGTTCATGCGCGGCGTGCTGATCGACGATAATCATTCCGGTCGCGGTTTGTGCGATAATGTAATTCTCGTGCACCTGGCCACGCGCAGTGCCCAAAGGAAAGTCCTGCAGGGCATCCTGCGGCTGCTGCGGTTCGGGCGTTTCCACCCGCCCCCACATGCCCCCCACTTCGGCAAAGCCGGGGGCCTGCGCAGCATGTGCCGCCTGCCGCGCGCCTTGGCTGGGACGGTCCATTTGATACACGCGCGCGCCTGTCTGTTCAGGCCGCATCGCGCCCAGCGTGGCACCCGCAACGGTGGTCGATGCACGGTGTCCGGCTTCAGCCAGCGCATGGCGCAGCGCGGATACAATCAACCCGCGTGCCAGTCCGGGATCGCGAAACCGCACTTCAGACTTGGCCGGATGCACGTTGACGTCCACCAGCGTCGGGTCGCAGTCCAGAAACAGCGCCGCCGCCGGATGACGGTCGCGACTGAGGAAATCGAAATAGGCGCCGCGCAGCGCACCGACCAACAGCTTGTCGCGTACCGGGCGGCCGTTGACGAAAAGATATTGGGCCACCGCCGATCCGCGCGAATAGGTGGGAAGGGCCGCAAACCCGGTCAGGTGCAGGCCCTCGCGCTGCGCATCAATGGGCAGGGAATTATCGGCAAAGTCGCGCCCCAATACCTGCGCCAAACGGCCGTGCAGAGCCGCAAACAGATCGCCCTGCTCCGCCTCTGCGCGGAACACGTCACGGCCCGGCCCGTCGCCCGAAACGTCGCGCAACACGATGCGCACAAATGGTTCTGCCATCGCCAGCCGCTTGACTACGTCGGCGATGGCCTGTGCTTCGGCGCGGTCGGTGCGCAGGAACTTCAGGCGCGCGGGCGTGGCAAAAAACAAGTCGCGCAGGGTAACGACGGTGCCGCCGTTCAGCGCCGCGGGACGCACGGCGCCGGTTTTGCCGCCGTTCACCGTGATCTCTGCGCCACCCTGGTCTTCGGAACGGCTGGCGATGGTCAACCGACCCACCGCGCCCAACGACGGTAGAGCCTCGCCGCGAAATCCGAAGGTGTGTATCTGAAGCAGGTCCGACCCGTCGATCTTGGACGTCGCATGGCGCGACAGGGCCAGCACCAGATCATCCGGTGCGATACCGCAACCGTCATCGGTGACCCGGATCAGCGTTTTGCCACCATCGGCATATTCTACGGTGACACGCCTTGCGCCTGCGTCGATGGCGTTTTCGACCAGTTCCTTGACCGCAGAGGCGGGACGTTCCACCACTTCGCCCGCCGCTATTCGGTTGATCGCGGACTCGTCCAATTGACGAATGACGGCGCGCGGGGTGTCTATGTTGGGGTTTGGTCTGACCATGCCGCTAGACCTAGCATGGTGAGCGCCGATTCTGAAAGCCGCGATTGTTGCGTCAGCGTGGGTTTCACCCAGACTAGGAGCCGGTTGCCGCCTTGTACCAAGCCACGATCTGCGCGCGTTCATCGGCCTGCATATAGCTTAGGTTTGCAGGGGGCATTGCATGGGTCAGCCCCGCCTGAAGGTAGATTTGCCGCGCCGCGTTGGCGATCTGGTGCTGTGTTTCCAGCCGCACGCCCTTGGGCGGCCAATGCATACCTTCCCAAGAAGGTTCTGCCGCGTGGCACATGCTGCACCGTCCCAGCACGATGTCATGCACCGCGTCAAAGCCTTCGGCCTGCGCAAATCGCACGGCAGCACCTTGGGCCTCTTGCGGTTCGGCGGCGCGGAACATCGGTGCGGTGGACAGCCACATCACCACGATGAAAAGCAACGCGGTGACCAGCCATGTCCAGATCGGGTTGCCCTGCCGCGCGTGCAGGGAGTTGAAGTAGTGCCGGATCGTCACACCCATCAAGAACACAAGCGAGGCAATCAGCCAATTCGCGCTTGACGCGAAGGCCAGCGGATAGTGGTTGCTGAGCATCAGGAAAATGACCGGCAACGTGAGGTAGTTATTGTGGGTGCTGCGTTGCTTTGCGATCTTGCCGTATTTGGCATCCGGCACCCGACCCGCCTGAAGGTCCGCCACCACGATGCGCTGGTTCGGCATGATGATCAGAAACACGTTGGCCGACATGATTGTGGCTGTGAAGGCACCAAGGTGCAGCAACGCGGCGCGCCCCGAAAAGACCGAAGTATAGAACCACGCCATGCCGACAAGGATCACATAAAGCAGGACCATCAGTCGCGTGTTGTCATCGCCAAAGCGACTTTTGCAGATCAAGTCATAGGCGACCCAACCAAAAGCGAGAGACGCAAGCGAAATCATGATGGCCTGGAATGCCGACAGGTCCGCAATCTGTGGATCGATCAGATAGAATTCTGACCCGAGATAATAAACAAGGATCAGAAGGGCAAAGCCCGACAGCCAAGTGGCGTAGCTTTCCCATTTGAACCAAATCAGATCACCCGGCATCGTGTCCGGAGCAATCAGGTATTTCTGAATATGGTAAAAGCCGCCACCGTGAACCTGCCATTCCTCGCCATCCGCGCCGGAAGAAAGATCGCGGTCCCGGTGCAGGCCAAGATCAAGGGCGATAAAATAAAATGATGATCCAATCCAGGCGATTGCAGTAATTACATGCACCCAGCGCACCGCAAATTCGATCCATTCGCCCATGGCGGCCATATCATACATATGTCGGCGCTCCTGTTGCCGGGGTCTGTAAGCGCCGAAGGCTGGTCAGCCTCCGGCGGGGATATTTCAAGCCAAAAGAAGCTCGGCGTCCGTCAGTGAGGCAGCTTGCCCTTGCCGTGGCCTGACAGCCCACCCGAGACCTCCTCGGTGGATTCCCCGGCCAGTTCTTCGGGCAAAACGAGGTTGAGCACAATCGCAATCAATGCGGCGGGCAGCAGGCCACTGGTCATCAGAATGCGCAGAGTATCGGGCAGATGTTGTACCGCGCCAGGCTCCAGTTGCAGGCCGAGACCGATGGACAAAGAGATGGCAAAGATCACCATGTTGCGCCGGTTCCAGTCCACATCCGACAACATGGAAATGCCCGCAGCGACAACCATGCCGAACATCACGATCACACCCCCGCCCAGCAC
>JAGXHC010000019.1 GCA_024636405.1 Sulfitobacter sp.
CCATTCAGATGCGCTGATCCATGATCTGGGCCGACAGGCCGGACAGCTTGCGGTGGCGCTCAAGGGGTTTGAACACGCAGCACTGGCGCGGGATTTCAAATGGGATCTCGCCCGTGCGGATTGGATTATTTCCGACCTGCACGTGCTAGAGGATGCGGCCCGCCGAGCGCTGCTGCAACAGATCTGTGATGCCTACACAATGCTGCGTCCAAAGATCACGGCCTTGCCGGATCAGGCGGGGCATAACGATCTGAATGACTACAACATTCTTGTGGCGATGCGCGACGGCGTGCCCCAAATCTCGGGGCTGATTGATCTGGGTGACATGTGCGCCGCGCCGCGCATCTGCGATCTGGCGATCACCGCCGCCTATGTGGTGCTGGATCACCCCGTACCCGACCGCGCGCTGGCGGCGTTGGTTTCAGGATTCCACGCCGCATCGCCGCTGACCGGGGCAGAGATTGATATGCTTTGGCCGCTGCTGCGGATGCGGCTGGCCAAAAGCGTGGTCAATTCAACGCTGATGGCGCGCGACAATCCCGACGACCCCTACATTACGGTTTCACAGGCTCCGGCATGGCGGTTTCTGGAAGCACGAGAAATGGATGTCGAACTGTTGCGTTACCGTTTGCGCAGCGCCTGCGCCTTGCCGCTGGATGACAGTGCGGCGCGGATCGTGACATGGCTGGAGCAGGCGCGCGGCAGTTTTTCCGAAGTGATCGGCACGTCGCTTGTCGATGCGCCGATGGGGGCGCTTTCGGTGGAAGCGTCGACCGTTCCGCGCGATCCGTTTGACATGCGCCACGCCGAGGCAGCATCCATCGGCAGCGACATGTTTGGCCCCGATGACATCTGGCTGGGCCATTACGGCGAACCGCGTCTGATCTATACCGCGCCGGCCTTTCGTCTAGGGCAATGGAAAGCGTCGAACCGGCGCACGGTGCATCTGGGCGTGGACGTCTTCGCACCCGCAGGAACGCAGGTTTACGCACCGCTGGACGGAACGGTGGCGTTTACGCAGAACCGCACCGGCGCGCTTGACTATGGCGGGATGGTCATTTTGCGGCACGAGACGCCCGGTGGCGATGTGTTTCACACGCTTTATGGCCATCTGGATCCAGACAGCATCGCCGCGCTGCAACAGGGCCAACCGATTGCAGCGGGCACACAGATCGCGCAGTTCGGCGCGGACGACTGCAACGGCGGGTGGGCACCGCATCTTCATTTTCAACTGGCGCTGTCGCTGGCGGGGATGGGCACCGATTGGCCGGGTGTGGCAGACCCTGATGATATGGCGCTTTGGGGTGCGATCTGCCCCAATCCGGCGGCACTGCTGAACCTGCGCGACGCCCATGTCGCGCACAAGCCAGCGGACAAGGACCATGTGCGGGCCATGCGCGCCGCGCATTTCGGCGGCAATCTCAAGCTGAGTTACAGCGACCCGGTGATGCTTTTGCGCGGCTGGCGGCATCACATGTTCGATGACTGGGGCCGGCCATACCTCGATGCCTACAACAACGTGCCGCACGTGGGCCACGCACATCCGCGCATTCAGGCGGTGGTCGCGGATCAGCTTTTGCGGATGAATTCCAACACCCGCTATCTGCATCCCGCGCAGGCGGACTTTGCGCAAAAGCTGCTGTCGAAAATGCCGCCTGAACTGTCGGTCTGCTGGTTCGTCAATTCCGGCAGCGAAGCGAATGAACTGGCGTTGCGTCTGGCCCGTGCGGCCAGTGGCGGGCGCGCAATGGTGACGCCCGATCACGGTTACCACGGGAATACCACCGGCGCGATCGACATATCGGCCTACAAGTTCAACGCCAAGGGCGGCGTGGGCCAGCCCGACTGGGTCGAATTGATTGATCTGCCCGACGATTACCGCGGGCCCTTCAGGCGCGATGATCCGCAGGCCGGTGCACATTATGCAGCACAGGTGGACATTGCGCTGGAACGGCTGGCCGCGCGGGGGCAAAAGATCGCGGGCTTTATCGCGGAAACCTATCCGTCTGTAGGGGGCCAGATCATACCGCCCGATGGCTACCTGCAAGGTGTTTATGCCCGCATCCGCGCAGCCGGGGGCGTGTGCATCGCGGACGAAGTGCAGACCGGGCTGGGGCGGCTGGGGTCGCACTACTTTGCCTTTGAGGCACAGGATGTGCTGCCCGACATGGTGGTACTGGGCAAGCCAATCGGCAACGGCCATCCCATCGGCGTGGTGGTCAGCACGCCAAAGATCGCAGCGGCCTTTGCGCAGGGGCCGGAATTCTTTTCGACCTTCGGGGGATCAACCCTGTCGTGCCGCGTGGGCAAGACGGTACTGGACATCGTGGACGACGAAGGTCTGATGCAGAACGCCCAAGCTATGGGCGCGCGGCTGATGACCGGGCTGCATGCGTTGGCCGAACAGCATGTCCTGATCGGGGACGTGAGGGGGCAGGGGTTGTTCATTGGCGTAGAGATGGTGACGGACCGCGCGCGGCGTGCGCCGGCAACGCGGCAAACGGCATATGTCCTGAACCGGATGCGGGCGGAACGGATTCTGATCGGCTGCGAAGGGCCGGACAATAACATCCTGAAAATACGTCCGCCGCTGACGGTGGACGCCGAAGCGGTGGATATGCTGCTGAACCGGCTTGGTGCGATATTGTCAGAAACCGGCGCGCAGCCTTGATCGGCGCAATTGCGTCAAGGTTGGAACGACGATCCACAAGGGTTCTCGGCCAGCGGCGCGGGGGCCAAGGTCGCTGTAGGTGCGCGCATTTCCATTAATGCGGTAGTAATTGACTCATTCGTCGATTTCCCGTGATAGTAGGGCAGGAGGCAATGTCCGTCGTAGGGGGGCCTATGAAGATGACAGATGACGCAAACGTCCCGGCTGACCTTGCGGCGCTGCCGGGGCTTGCGGTGTATGTCTGGTCCTCCGTAACCGATTGCGCCAGTCTGTCGGCCAAAGCCCAACACCTGTTGGGTGTTCCGGGGCCGATATCCACCGACAGTTTTTTTGATAGGGTTCACGCCGAGGACCGCATCAGATTTGAGGCTGAAACCACCGCTTTTCTTGAGGCTGGCGGCAATCAGTCCCGCGAATTCCGCTGGATCAGACCTGATGGGCAGGTGTTGCATCTTCTGGCCCACACAACCTTGTCGCGCTCGGACGCTGACGGGCAGGATCAGATCACGGGCGTTTTCATCGACATGACCGCCCTGCGCACGCGGGATAATGCTGCGGGTCCGTTACACAAAGGGCAGTTTGGGTTCTACAATTACGATGTGTCCAGCCAAACGACGAACTGGTCACCGGAATTGCGGCGGCTGTTCAGTGTGCCGCAAAACAGCATTCTGATCGGTGACGAGATCTTTGATTGCGTACATCCGCAAGACCGGGCCGATTTTGACGAGGGCATGCAGGCCGCCTTGCGCACGATCGGCCCATTCGAGATGACATTTCGGATCGATACACCCGATGGTTTGACGCGCTGGGTTCAGGACCGCGGCGAGACGCATGCACCGATTGATCCTGTGACCGGACTGGCAAGCCGGGTGACAGGCACGCTGACCGATATAACCCACCAAATCGAAGATGACGCCGCGCGCAAGCTGGCCAATGATACCTTCTGGCGGCTGATCGACACGGCGCCTTTCGGCGTTTACGCGGTGGATGCCGACCTGCGTATCGTCAGGGTAAGCAAAGGCGGGCAGGCCGCCTTTGCCGGAATAGAGAACCTTCTGGGCCGTGGCCTTTGTGACGTCATGCACATCTTGTGGCCTGCGGCCTTTGCTGCGGAAGTAGTGGCGCGGTTTCAGCATACGCTGGACACCGGCGAGCCTTATCGCGCGCCTGCCTTTGTCCGCGACCGCGCCGACAGAAAAGTTCTGGAGGCCTACGATTGGGGCATTGAGCGGATGGAGCTGGAAGACGGCCGATTTGGCGTCGTGTGCCACTTTTATGATCTGAGCGAACGCGTGCGCCATGAAAAGATGCAGGAGGAACAGCAACGTCGTCTGAACATTGCATACAACGCTGCCGATATGGGTGCCTGGGAAGTCGATTACGCAACCGGCAACGTCACATGGACTGCGCAGCTTTACCGGATATTTGGTGTCAACGACCAAAGCGGTGATCCCAAAGATATCTGGGCGCGCTCCGTGCATCCTGAAGACGCTGACCTGGTACGAGGCATTGTTGAAAAGGCAATGCAGGACGGCGCGTCGTTCGACATGGATTACCGGATCATCCTCGAGAGTGGCGAAATCCGGTATCTGGCGACCAAAGGCGAGGTAAGCTGTGACGTGCATGGCACGCCCCAGATGATGATCGGCGTCAATCATGACATCACCGACCGCAAACTGACCGAGATGGCGCTGCGTGTCAGCGAGGAACGTATGCGGATGGTGATGGACCATACGCTTGCGTTTGTCGGGGTGTTGGGCATGGACGGGACCTTGCAGAAGGTCAATGAAATTGCGCTTGAATTTGGCGGTCTGAAACGCAGTGATGTCGTTGGCAAGCCGTTTTGGGAAACCTTTTGGTGGACCCATGACGATGCGGTTTCAGCACAGTTGAAAGACGCGGTTATGGCCGGGTTAGACGGGCAATCTTCGCGCTATGATGTGGCCGTGCGCGGCGTGGACGACCGCCTGATCACGGTAGATTTCCTTTTGGCGCCGGTTTTCGGTGACGCAGGTGATCTGCGCATGTTGGTTGTCTCGGGGTTCGACATTTCCGAGCGTGAAGAAGCGCGCAGGCGGGTGCAGGCCCTGATGGGTGAGGTCAATCACCGGACCAAGAACATTCTGACGCTGGTGCAGATCCTCGCGCGCCAGTCGGCACGCGGCGGAGCCAAGGATTTTGTTCAGCGCTTCGAGAAACGGGTGAGCGCGCTGGCCGCCGCGCAAGACCTGCTGGTCAAGAGCACCGACGACCGGGTCGATCTGAAAGAACTTGCACAATCGCAGTTGGCGCATTTCGATGACGGCTGCGATACCCGGATCCATCTTTCGGGCCCGCCCATTGAACTGGCGCCCCAAGCGGCACAGGGGATCGGCATGGCGTTGCATGAGCTGGCCACAAACGCCGGCAAATATGGTGCCATGTCGTCAGACCATGGGCGCATTGACGTCATATGGCAGATTGATACCGCACCCAGCGAGGCCGAGTTTGTGATGCAATGGCAAGAACATGACGGGCCGCCGGTGATACCACCCGACGGTCGTGGTTTTGGGTCCACGGTGATTGATCAGATGACCCGTTCCATTCTGGGCGGGACGGTCCAGTTGGAGTATGCGCCCGACGGGCTGAGATGGCGGTTAAGCTGTCCTGTCTCTGCGCTGACACGGCGACAATAGCGATGTGAATGCCGGGGCGCGACCCTAAGTGTAGGTGCGTTCAGAGAGTGGGATCTGTTGCGTAGATGTTTTCAACTGGTTCAGCAAAATATTCTCTGCCCGGTTCAGCGTGCGCTTGGGGTTGGTCAACAGATAGATGTCGATGGCCGGCAGGTTGCTGTAGGGCGGCAGTTGCCAAAGCAACCCCTGCTGCACATCGCGTTGGGCAACATGCACGGGCAGCGCCCCGATCCCGATGTTGGAAATAATCATGCGCCGTACTTCGGGCAGGTTGGAAGAGACCCCTTTCAACCCCGGCCGCATCCCCGCCTGCTGGCGCAGTCCGGCAACCTTTGAAAGCGGGCCGTTCATCTCATCGGTCTGAAAGGAAACCGCGTCTTCGTTCTTTAGGTCGGCGAACCGGATATTGTCCTGCCCAAAAAGCCGGTGCCGGGGGCCGCAATAAAATCCAAAGAATTCGCGGTAAAGCACAACCGTGTCCAGCAGCGTGGGGATTTCCTGTAACAGACATATACCCAGCGTCATGCCGTTCTGCTGCACATGCCCAACCACTTGGGCGCTTTCCAGCGTTGAGATGGAATATGTCACCTGCGGATAGCGTTCGTTGAACTGCTCCAGCACCGTGTCGAAATGTGTCGACACGACATGACTGGCCACTGCAATGGAGATGTGACCGGTGACTTCGTCATCCAGCCCGCTCATCAGATCAGGCAATTGCGCCACCATACCAAACATCGACCGTGCCTCGGCATAAAGCACCTGACCCAGTGGTGTCACAC
>JAGXHC010000141.1 GCA_024636405.1 Sulfitobacter sp.
CCTCCGGAGCCGCCACGCGTCTGGCCTCTTCTATTGTCACGAGGCTGGGTCCGCAAAATGCGATTCTCGCTGTGGTGTTGAGTTGCGCCCTGCTCACTTTTGGCGGGGTGTCGCTTTTCGTAGTTGCTTTTGCAGCATGGCCCCTGGCGCGCGCCTTGTTCGCGCAGACCGAGCTGCCGGCACGGCTGATCCCGGCAGCTATCGCCTTGGGCGCTTTTACCTTTACCATGACGGCTTTGCCTGGCACGCCATCGATCCAGAATGCGATCCCGATGGCAACCTTTGGCACGACAGCCTTTGCAGCCCCTGGTCTGGGGCTGATCGCGGGCGGTATCATGCTGACACTCGGGCTGGTCTGGTTGCAATTCCGCGTGCGGTCGCTTGCCGGTGATGCGGTGCCCGATGCGCCCGATGCCACGTCGGATGCGCGCCCGCTTGCGCTGTGGATCGCGCTGGTGCCGATCCTCTCGGTCGGGGTGGTCACGTTGCTGATGGGCAACGTTCTTCTGCCCGCGTTGGACACCGGATATCTTGCCGATCCCGCATACGGGCCAACCGAGCTGTCGCGGGTCAAGGGGCTATGGTCGGTGATCACGGCACTTGGGGTGGCGCTGGCTCTGGCGCTTGTCCTCAGTCGCCCGCCCAGGATGATGCAGGTCCTGAACACCGGCGCAGAGTCTGCTCTGCTGCCCTTGTTCAATACAGCCAGCCTCGTGGGCTTTGGCGCGGTGATCGCATCCTTGCCGGGATTCGAGGTGTTGCGGGCAAGCCTGGATGGGCTTTCTGGCGGCAATGTCCTGGTATCGGCAGCGTTGTCATCCAGCGCTATGGCTGGCATTACCGGATCTGCCTCGGGGGGCATGTCGATCGCGCTGGAAGTGCTGGGTCCGTCTCTGATGGCGCAAGCTTCGGTTCAGGGGGTCGATCCGGCGCTGCTTCATCGCGTTGTCGCCGTTGCCACGGGGGGCCTCGATACGCTGCCACACAACGGGGCCGTCATCACCCTTCTGGGGATCTGCGGCATGACCCACAGGCAGGCCTATGGCGATATCTTCGTGGTGGCGGTGCTGGTGCCCACGATCGCCTGCATGATGATCATCGCACTGGGGATGGGGTTTGGCAGTTTTTGATCTGCAAGTTATGGGTTCAGTTTCGCGACACATCGTCAATCTATGAACGTTTGGATAAGTGACCGGAAGGCATCGCTGTGGCCGCACTGCGGGCCGCCTTAGCGTTCGTAGCGGGCGACTGTGTTCGATCCACCTTGATTTTCTATCAGCTCAGCTTCCCCGCGCGACCAACAGCTTGTCGATCCGCCGACCGTCCAGATCGACGACCTCGATGGTCCAGCCTTGCAGGGTCAGGATCTCACCGACCTCTGGAAAATGACCGGTTTCTTCCAGAACAAGCCCGGCGACCGTCTCAAAGTCGCGTTCGGCACCGATGTCCAGTGACAGCATTTCGGCGAATTCATCCACCGGCATCCACCCTGCGACCAGATAGGACCCGTCGGCTCGGGTCACGACCTTTGGCTCATCGGTCATGTGATCGGGGAATTCGCCTGCGATCGCCTCGAGCACATCCATCGGGGTGATGATCCCTTGGAAATGTCCATATTCGTCATAGACCAGCACCATGTGCGCGGGTGCGGTGCGCAGGCGTTCTACAACTTCCAGCGCGCTTTTGCCGTCGCGCACGCTCGGGGCTTCGCGCAGATGGGCGCGCAGCCCAAAAGCTTCGTTCATCAAGGCCGGGGCGAGGATGTCACGCGTGGTCAGCACGCCGATGATATTGTCCACGTCATCCTCCCAGACAGGCACGCGGGACCGGCTGACATCGTGCAGATGTTGCAGGAATGTGGCTGTGTCGCTGTTAACATCCAGCATCTCGACCTCGTTGCGTGGTGTCATCAATCCGCGCGCAGTCCGGTCCGCGACGCGCATCACACCGGCAATCATATTGCTTTCGGCGCGGTTCATGGCACCGGCGCTTTCGGCCTCGGCGATGATCAAGCGGACTTCTTCGTCGCTGACCCCGCGCGATTGTTCGCCCGATTGCCCGAGCAATCCCAACACCAGCTTGCCCGAACGATCAAGCACCCAGATCAAGGGTGCCGCCACGCGCGCGATGATCCGCATCATCGGTGCCATACGTGCCGCAACCTTTTCCGGCGACCGAAGGGCGATCTGTTTGGGAACCAGCTCACCCAAGATCAAGGACAGATAGGTGATTGCCACCACGACGGAGCCCACGCCCAAGGGTTGCGCCACGGCGGAGGACAGCCCTGCATCGACCAGTGTGACGGCCAGTCGCGCGCCAAGCGTTGCACCTGAAAACGCACCGGCAAGAATGCCGACCAGCGTGATGCCAATCTGGACGCTTGACAGAAACCGGCCCGGATCCTCGGCCAGAAGGATCGCGGTGGCCGCACCCTTGCTGCCTTTGTCAGCAAGCAATCGTAGCCGGGCGGGCCGGGCCGAAACGATTGCCAGTTCGGACATTGCCAAAAGCCCGTTGATCAGTGTCAGCAGGATCACGACCGCTATTTCAAAATACATCATACCCCGTTCTTGCCGGATCGTCTGGCTGTCAAAGTTTACGCTGTCTACCGCATTGTTCAGGCACTGGCCACTGATCGCCTTTCAGGATCTGAAGACGTGCAACAAACTGGCCACAGCGTCCCAGATATCAAGCAGGCGGGCATAGATATGCTCGCGTGCAACGAGTGGTTTAGTGCCGTCGTCGGTCAATGTGACCTCCAGCGTATCGATCAGACGCAGCAGGCGGCGGCGGTGGATGCCCAGATGACTTTGCACCGGATCGGCAAGGAGACCCGCAAACGCTGCAAAGGCCGATCCGATCATCACCAGCGCCGCGATTGTCATACCGATCAGGACCGGCGACGCACCAGGGTGGAACACGCCATACCATGCTGTGCCCAAAGTCTCGCCCAGTGGGAAGCGCGTGATCGCTTTTGTCAGCGCCAGCGCATCGGCAACGCCTGGTGCCATCGAGATCATGCCAGGCGTCAACGCGTTGAACATCAGGGCACCCACCGCGATCGTGCAAAGCGCCGTCGTCATCTCCGCCACCGCCGAACGTGTGCTGGCGTAATCGGCTACTACGTTGGCAATACGCTGGCCAAGGATTTCGGCCGCCGCAGGATCGGGCCTCTGGCGTATCAGTTCGCGAAACTGCGGGGCTGCCAGAATGGTGCGGGCAAGTGCTGATGGATCACGCGTCCGCGCATCCGCAGCAAGCTTCAAGCCAAGCAGGTCGGTCAGGATCAACGCTTCGACCCGCCGCGCCACAGCGGTGCGCAACAAGATGCGCCGGCTTGCGAGCCAAGTGCCGATGCGCCGCAGCCCCAGCCGCAAGCACAAAAAGGCCACCAAGCGCAGCAGCAGGTAGAATGGTGCCAGCATCACATTGACCGGCCCGCGCAGGATATCGCCGCCAAGGGCAGCGCCATGCAACCGCAATGTGCCGGGCCATGTGAAATGACGACTGACAAACCGGTCCACTCGAGTTCGCAACCCCACAAAATAGGCGTGGTTCTGCGACCGAGGATCAGCCACCTTGTGCGGTATGACATGGGATGATGAGACCATGATGGATGCCCACCATCTCCTTATGTTAGATGCTAATGCGTTACCACGATGTCGTGGTGGCGACGACAAGCTGCAAGAGCGGCGATGAAATGTTTTTCCGCTGTGACTTTAGCGAAGTAGTGGGTTGAGCGACAATCCATGGAATATCGATGATGACAAACCTGATCAGGCATCGTCGGAAAATTTCCAACCAACCATAGAATGATCGAGGGGCCGTAACGTTGTTTGTCTTTTTGAGCAGAGAAGAAAGGTCCGATCAAATGATCATGAAAGCGCCACAGCGACTGTACGCCAACCGCCGCATTCTTGCGCAGGCGTCAAACCTCCCCATATGTCCTTCACGTTCCCCAATGTGAAATCGAGGAGACAAGAATGGGCTATGTGAAGACAGCAATGCTGATGGCAGCGATGACTGCGCTCTTCATGGGGGTGGGATACTTGATCGGCGGATCCGGTGGTGCGGTGATCGCGCTTGTCGTTGCGGCGGCGATGAATGCGTTTTCTTGGTGGAACTCGGACCGCTTAATCCTGCGTATGCACAACGCCCAGCCGGTGACCCGCGGTGATCGTCTGGGTCTGCACGTCCTGACCTCCGAGCTTGCACGGAACGCGGGCCTGCCCGAGCCCAAGGTTTATCTGATCGACACGCCACAGCCCAATGCCTTTGCCACCGGACGCAATCCCGCGAACGCGGCCGTCGCAGTGACCATGGGTCTGATACGCAGCCTGACGCGAGAAGAACTGGCCGGTGTGATAGCCCACGAGCTGGCACATATTCGCAACCATGACACCGCGATCATGACCGTCACCGCGACCTTCGCGGGTGCGATTTCGATGCTGGCCAACTTCGCGCTGTTCTTCGGCGGATCGAGGGAGCGGATGGGCCTGGTCGGCACACTCGCGATGATGCTTCTCGCCCCCATGGCCGCCGCGCTGGTCCAGATGGCGATCAGCCGGACGCGGGAATATGCAGCCGACAAGGCCGGTGCCGAGATCTGCGGACAACCCCTCTGGCTGGCTTCGGCTTTGGAAAAGATTGCCACGGGTGCGGCCCGGATCGACAACCACGCTGCCGAACGCAATCCGGCGACGGCTCACATGTTCATCATCAACCCGCTGCACGCTCACAAACACGACAGTCTGTTCGCGACGCATCCCGCGACCGAGAACCGGGTGGCCGCGCTTCGTGCGATGGCATCGCAAAGTGGGCACACTTCGGGCGGTCTTCCGATGTCTATGTCCGGCAGCCGTGTTCCCAAGACCCGGAATCGCAAACGGGCTGGACCTTGGGCCTGAAGAACCTGCGCCTGAACACATCTCCAACACGTTGGCTCGATTGCTCTACGGAGGCATTGAGATTGTCGAAATATCAATCACTTGAAGGACTATCTCGATCTGTGACAGCCTTTCGTTTCGCACGGCACTTCCGGCCC
>JAGXHC010000142.1 GCA_024636405.1 Sulfitobacter sp.
CATCCGCTCTTTCGTGCGGGAGGGTGGCGAATGGGTGCCCTATCAAGATGGCACGCTTGCTGGAATCCGCCCCTTGGCCGATCTTGTGGCCGCATCACCCGTCGCAAAGGGCAACACACGGCTAGCACCCGGCACAGCGATGATGTGCGGCACGTTTGCCGTGTTGTCCGGCGGTGTGCGCCCTGTAGCAGAATTTCGGATGGAAATGATCGACGACCGTCTAGGTCGCAGCATCGAACATACCTACACCATGCTCAGCTTGCCGGTTATCGCCTGACCCAAAGGGACCCCAATGATTCAATCGCCCCTCACCTCGCCTTGCGGCCGGATCACTTTCCGCGCCGAAGACCGCGCACGGCAATTCGTGGATCGTGCGATGGAGATGCCCGCAGATGTCCTGTCGCGGGTATATTTGCAATTCGATGCGACCCGTATCATGCAGGAAGCGCAAGCACTAGATGCGGATGCCGAACGTCGCGCAGGCCCCCTGGCGGGACTGATGATCTCGATCAAAGACCTGTTCGACGAACAGGGGCAGGTGACCACCGCAGGATCGCGGATTTTGCGCGACGCGCCACCGGCGGCGGCAGATGCGGTGGCGATTTCCCGGCTCAAGGCGGCGGGGGCGGTGCCTTGCGGCCGCACCGCCATGTCGGAATTTGCCTATTCCGGTGTTGGCCTGAACCCCCACACTGGCACCCCCGGCAATGCCCGCGACGCGGCGCGGATAGCGGGGGGGTCAAGTTCAGGCGGGGCGGTGTCGGTGGCGCTGCGACTGGCCGATGTGGCGCTTGGCACGGATACTGGCGGGTCTGTGCGTATTCCGGCAGCGTTGAACGCGCTGGCAGGATTCAAACCCACGCAATCGGCTGTGTCGCTGGAGGGGGCTTTTGCATTGTCCCATAGCTATGACAGTATCGGTCCATTGGCCCCCCGGATCGCGACGTGTGCCGCAGTGCATGCGGTTTTGTCCGGCACCTCTGCCCCAGAAACGAAGACAATTCCATTGAAACTGGCCGTCATGCTAGGGCCATTGATGCAAGGGCTGGATGTGCAAGTCGCGGCGGATTTTGAGGCGGCGCTGGCCGCCTTGCGCGCCGATGGGCACGACGTGACCGATGTGGAACTGCCCGAACTGGACGGTTTCGGCGATGTAAACCGGATCGTCGTCGCGAGCGAGGCGCATGAAATCCATGCTCATCACCTAGCAGAGCTGGAAATCTTGGGGGATCCGCGCGTTTTGCGCCGGATCATGGCGGCAAAGAGTTTTGCGTCGAATGAATATACCAACAAACTGGCGCTTCGCGCACGGGCGATTGCGGCGTTTCAAACGCTCGCGCAAGGCTTTGACGCATTCATTGTGCCCACCCTGCCAACCGTCGCGCCACTGATCTCCGAGGTCGAGGCGGATTTCGACAGGCTGAATGCCTTGATGCTGCGAAATCCTTCGGCGGTGAATTTTCTGGATGGCTGTGCGGCGACGGTGCCGATTCAGCAATCCCAAAAGCTGGCCACAGGCCTGATGATCTTTGCACCCGGGGGTGGTGACTGGCAAGTGCTGGGGGCGGCAGAACGGATCGAAGCGTTGTTGCGCCGGTGACTACGACACTGATCTGGGGCGCTTTTCTGGCACGGATGGCGGGGACCGCCTGTGTCGTCATCGGGATATCCTGGATCGTCGCCCGGATGGGGCCGAAAGTAGGCGGCATTGTGGTGGGCCTGCCTATCGTGCTGGCACCCGGATTTGGCTTTATGCTGGTAGATCATGCGCCTGACTTTGTAGGGCAGGCGGCCGCGGGAGCGCTGTTTTCGCTCAGTGCGACGCAAATTTTCCTGCTGGTGTTTTTTGCCACTTCGCGGCAGTTAGGGCCTGTTATTTCCGTGGCCGGGGCGGCAATGGTTTGGCTGCTGTGCGCCGTACCGCTGAGCCTGATGCCGCATGATCCAGTCATCGGGGCAGGTCTGTTCATCGCCGTCACAATGCTGGCGCGGCGGATCGGGCGACGGTGGGTCGCGTCGCAATCGCGGCAGGCGTCTGGCACAAGATGGGGGCTGCTGGTGCTGCGTGGGTTGCTTGCCGGGCTGCTCGTGGGGGCCGTGACCTTGGCGGCCGCCGAGCTTGGCCCAGCTTTTTCCGGAGCGATCATGGCCTTTCCTATCGGGTTCACGGTAATCGGCATATCGCTGCATCTGGACTACGGCGGCCATTTTGCCGGACAGACCGCCTATGCCGGATTGACCGGGATGTACGGTCTTGCTGGCTTTTGCATCTGTCTGGCGCTGTTTCTGGGGCAGGTGCCGATGATGACGGCCTTTTTGCTGGCCTTGGTGTCGTCGATCCTGATCACGCTGGCGCTAGTGCGGCGGGCGTCGGCTTGACATGATGCCGGGCAGAGCGCTCGCTACAGGCAGATGCATCGGACAGCAGCCATGGTAGATTTCAAAGGGCTAGAAACGTTTTCATGGGTGGCCGCCCTTGGCAGTTTCCGTGGCGCAGCACAAAAGCTGAACGCCACGCAGCCTGCCATCTCGCATCAGATCGCGCAATTGGAGGCGGATGTGGGGGCCAAGCTTCTGAACCGCGAAAGTCGCAAGGTCACCCCGACGCTGCGGGGGCGACAGCTCTTGGTTTATGCTGAAAAGATACTTGCCCTGCGGGCCGAAATGCTGGCCAGCCTGCGCGATCGCGAAGCGGTGCGCGGCGTGATCCGGCTGGGTGTCGCGGAAACCATCGTTCACACGTGGTTGCCCCGTTTCATCAAGGAAGTACACCGGATTTATCCCAATCTAACGATCGAGATCGAGGTCGATATTTCTCCATCCCTTCGCGCTCGGCTGCTGGCGCAAGAGATCGATATTGCCTTTCTGCTGGGGCCATTATCAGCCCCTCTGCTTCGCAACCGGCTGTTATGCGAATATCATGTGAATTTCATCGCAAGCCCTGCGCTGAAAGTCCCCAATCCAGCCGATGTTCGGGATCTGGCAAAGTTTCCACTGATCACCTTTGCGCGCAAGACGCAGCCCTATGAACAGGTGAAATCGCTGTTCAACCGCCCCTATCTTCCGCAGATAAAAACTGCATGCCTGCGCATCTATGGCGACTGTGGTGCACCTGGCGACCGAGGGGATAGGCATCGCGGTGATCCCGCATGAACTGGTAGCAGCCGAATTGCGGTCCGGTAAACTGGAGCGCATCCAGACCGAAGTGACAATGCCGCCGTTGTCATTCTGCGCCAGCTGGCTGGACAGCCCGGATACCTTGGCCGTCGAACTTGTGGTCGAAATTGCCGCGCGCATGGCAAAAATGCCCCAGAAGGGCACCAATAAATCAGCATAGAAAGTTTAACGGACATCGTTTTTGGAAAGGAAAGGGGACGCTACCTTTTCGTGCAAACGCGGCGAAACGCTAAGGCAGCCAACCGGTTTCTCCAAAGGCTAATCACTCAGTCCGGCGAGCCGAGGGTCGTGACCACCGACAAGCTGCGCAGTTATTTCAAGCCGATCAAAACATTGGCGCCGAACGCTGACCACCGCGCCCACAAGGGATTGAATAACGCCATCGAAGGATCACACAGGCCTACCCGCGAGCGAGTGAAGATATCCGATCTGGCTGGCACAGCAGGTTGGCGCCCACGCGGTAAAAAAGCGGCGTCGTACTTGGGGCGGGAACGCCAATGGCGGCAAGTTCGGCGATATGGTGTTGCACGGCAGATGTATCGCGCTCGGTCCATCCCGCGATGATCAATGTGTCGATGTGACAGCTTTGCGGTCCGGGGGGGTGTCAAACTGCATGTCGGTTCCTTTAAGGGCTGGCTTGCTCTTTTCAAATCGCTAACCTGTGCATCATGCAAGACTTGACCACTTTTCCATGACACTTGATCAAATCACTGCCTTTATCTGGGTTGCCCGTCTGGGCGGGTTTCGCAAGGCCGCCGATCAGTTGCACCTGACGCAACCCGCCATCTCGACCCGCATCGCCAAGCTCGAGCAGGAACTTGCAACACCCCTGTTCGACAGAGAAGGTAGTGGCCTCACCCTGACTCGGCAGGGCACACTACTGTTGTCCTACGCTAAGCAGTTGCTGTTCGTGCAGGATGAAATTCGCAAACATGTGGCCGATGCGACTGAAGTGACGGGTCTTTTTCGCGTTGGCGCTTCAGAGACGATAGCCCAAAGTTGGTTGCCCGATTTCTTGAAGGCGTTCAGCGCCGTCTATCCACGGATCAACATGGACCTGACGGTCGACATCTCTACCGACCTGCGGGAGAAGCTTTTGACCCGCCAGCTCGATCTGGCGTTCCTGATGGGGCCGATATCGGAATTTTCCGTCGAAAACGTGGCGCTACCACTGTTTGATCTGCATTGGTATTGCGCCGCGGGCAGCAAGCCGGTCGATCTGACTCAAGCGCCAGTGATCTCGTACTCTGCCAAGACGCGTCCCTACCGCGAGTTGATGACGCTGCTTACTCGACATGTAGGCCCCAGCGTGCGGGTCTTCACCTCGACATCCTTGTCGGCCAGCTTGCAGATCATCGCGGCGGGGTCCGCCGTCGGCCCATTTCCTCGCGCATTGGCAGGCAAGTTGATCGCCGATGGACGGATCGCCGAATTTGACCCCGGACTGTCGGTCAGTCCGCTTGTTTTTACCGCATCCTATCTAGGCGAGCCGCGCAACTTTCTGGCCGAAGAGGGTGCGGCCATTGCGTTAAAGACCGCGCTGGCCTGGCAGGCAGCCAATAAAAAAAATCTATAGGAGCCGATATATTTTCATAATTTGACTTGCAGAATAGCGCGTGCAAATCTTCCCCTACGTGAAGGGGGAAGACAAATGGCTTTGGACCGGATCACCTACGAAACACTGCGAAACCAGCCCGTCGATGCTGTACGCAAAGCGATCCGCGACGGAGCATGGACGCGCCATACTGCCGGTCTGGCCCGTGGCAAGCTACAATGCAATCTGGCGATCCTGTCGGCGGAATACGCGCTCGAATTTTTGACGTTTTGTCAGCGCAATCCCAAACCTTGCCCCGTCGTTGGTATCAGCGATAAGGGAAATCCAATGATGCCAACGCTTGGCCATGACATCGACATCCGCACCGACGTGCCGCAATATCGCATCTTTCGAGATGGCGCGTTAACGGGCGAGCAATCAGATATCAGCGACCTGTGGCGCGACGATCTAATTAGCGTCGCACTTGGGTGTTCTTTCACCTTCGAAAACGCGCTGGTTGCTGCTGGCATCCCGGTGCGGCACATCGAACGCGACACCACCGTGCCAATGTATAGTTCCAACATCCAGCTGACGCCTGCGGGGCCATTTTCAGGCACCATGGTCATCACCATGCGCCCGATTCTCAAAGACCGCGTTGATGACGCGATTCGCATCAGCGGCCAGTTTCCGCAGGCGCACGGCGCACCCGTTGCGATCGGAGATCCTGCAGACGTGGGTATCGCTGACCTGAGCAAGCCCGACTGGGGGG
>JAGXHC010000143.1 GCA_024636405.1 Sulfitobacter sp.
GTGAAATCACGTTGGAGGCTGCCCGCGACGCGGCGGTAATCGCATCACGCCAATATGCAAAACGTCAAAGGACGTGGATGCGCAGCAAGATGGCCGACTGGCAACGCGTCACACCCGGCTAAAAAACCACCGCTTGCGAATATATGACTTACAATGGACGCAGACTGCGCTACGATGGCGCATGGCTTTACCTTATCCAACAATCGTTCGCATACATTGATTTTTACTGACGTCCATATCCTGACGTTGCCGCAGCTGAGCCAAGGGCAGGATTGGCGATTGGTGATGCCGCATGAGCGCGATCACCATCTGCTGATCTGGATCACGCGCGGTCAGGGTCGGCTGCTGCTGGATGGGGAACGGCGCGGTCTGGGCACACACAACGCAATCTTTGTGCCCGCCGGATCGCTGTTTGCGCTGGATCTGGGTCGTCAGGGAATGGGACAGGCGGTCGTGATCCCTGTCGGCACGCCGCTGCGCCTGCCCGAAATGCCGCGCCACCTGCGCATCCGCGAGGTTCATGCGCAATCTGAACTCAGCACCGTTCTGGAGGGCGCGCAACGCGAGCAACAGCAGCAGCGCCCCCTGCGGCAGGACGCGCTGGAGGCGCATGTGGCATTGATGTCGGTCTGGCTGCGGCGCCAGATCATGCGCGATGAACATGTGCCCGACCGACGCAAAGCTGCGTTGCGGCTTAGTGCGCGCTTTTGCCAGATGGTGACGGCGCGTCATCGCAGCGGCGCGCCGATGGCCAGTTACGCGGCCGATCTGGGCGTCACACCGACGCATCTGTCGCGCGCGGTCAAAGCCGCGACCGGCAAGACGGCTGCGGAACTTCTGTCGGATCGGCTGGTGCATGCCGCGCGCAGCCTGCTGGCTGATACGCCCCACACCGCCGTACGCATCGCCGCGCACCTCGGCTTTGGCTCTGCCGCCTATTTCACGCGGTTCATGCAACAGCACACGGGCCTGCCGCCCAGCAAATTGCGCAGCCCGCGCCGTTGACAGGCCTCATGCCCCTTTGTGGCGCGCTTGGCTGACGTGCCGCGCGGCACAGGTCGTTTTTGGGAGGCGACGATGTCGTAAAAAAATCCTCAAACGGCGGAAGACAGCGTTGACCTGCCGCAATTCATAATGCCTGATGGCGCTCGGGAGGAACCGCGATACCCTTGGGGGACCAAATCCGACGTCTGCACCGTCCGGGGACAGATCATCGGCAAATTGGAAACGGCACAATTCCCGATGCATCGCGTGATACCGTCTGAACGGCGACACGTTCGTCACTAAAAGAACAAGGGCCAAAGGCCGTTTAGAATCGGCGGGGCAAACCCGCTTAGCCACTAACAGGGGCACTTAATGGGAATTTTCATACTGCGCCGCCTTGGCGTGATGTTACTGACGGCCCTGTGCCTCACGTTCATCGTATTCTGGCTGACAAATCTTTATCCGAACCTCGAAAAACTTGCCAAGACCCAAGGCAACTTTCGCATGTCGGACGAAGCGGTGGAAAGCTATCTGGGAAATCGCGGTTATCTGCAACCCATGCCGGTCAAGTTCGGCCAATGGCTGGGCGTGCTGCCGGGATGGGTGACAGAGCGCGAAGACGGAAAATCATTTGGCCGCTGCTTTGCGGAAGCCACACCCATTGAGGAACGCCCCGAACGCTGCGGGATCCTTCAGGGCGACTGGGGGTTTTCGACGGTGTTCAAGGAACCGGTGGGCGCCACGGTGCTGACCCGTTTGGGCCTGACCGGCAAGCTTATGCTATGCGTATTGCTGCTGATGGTGCCTTCGGCGCTGTTGGTGGGCGTGTTGGCGGGCATGCGCGAGGGGTCCAAGCTGGACCGGTCGCTATCGACATTTTCGATCGCGACCACGGCCACACCGGAATATGTGTCCGGCGTCATATTTATCGCGGTGCTTGCATCGTCGCGCTTCGGGGTGTCGCCGCTGTTGGCGGAATGGGGCTGGATCGACGGCAAGACGTTGTTTCTGGGCTCTGCCACACAGGCGATGTCGGATGCAAATTTCTGGAACTTCTTTTTGCCGGTGCTGACCATTTCGCTTTATGGGATGGGGTATATCGCGCGGATGACGCGCGCGTCGATGACCGAGGTCATGACCGCGCAATACATCCGCACGGCGCGGCTCAAGGGGGTCAAATTCTCTGATATCGTGCTCAAACATGCGCTGCGCAACGCGTTGATTGCGCCGTTCACCGTCATCATGCTGCAAATTCCGTGGTTGTTGAACGGGGTCGTGATTGTCGAGACGCTGTTCAACTACAAGGGCTTTGGCTGGCTGCTGGTGGCGGCGGCGTCCAACAACGATATCGAGCTTTTGCTGGCGGTATCGGTTGTCTCTGTCGTGGTGGTTCTGGTGACGCAGCTGATTTCAGATATCGGCTATGTTTATCTTAACCCGCGCATTCGCATTTCTTAAGGGAGCATGGACATGGAACAACTGACATGGACCGGGTCCCTGAGCGGGCTGAATCTTTTCTTTCTATTGGCAATTGCCCTGCTGTCACTGGCCATCGTGGTGCAGATCCTGGTCTCTATGGTCAGGCTTTCAGGTGCGCGGGCGGTCAATGCCGACGGCACGATGGGCGCGGACAGCGGGATTTCGGGCTTTCTCAATTTGATTGTCACCTATCTGTTTTATGCGGTCATGGTGCTGCTGGTGGTGTATCTGATCGGCGGCATCGTGATGGGGCCGGCCGCCGGGATCTTTGGCGGCATGGCGCAACGGTTCATCCCGGTTTGGATCGCGCTGGTTGTCACGTTTGCGCTGTCCATCACGTTCAAGCGGCGGCTGGGGCTTTATGGCAAGCTTTTTGACAGCACCGTTGGCATGATCGGCTTTGCCATCGTGATGTTCTGGGTCTTTACCGGCATTCTAGGAGGGGTCTTTGACCTATTGCTCACCCATGACAGCCTGAGCCAGGTGTCGGGCATGAAAAACAAACTGCCGGGCACGCCGCTGGCGCGGGCCGAGGACATGGATTATCCTTGGTTTCTGCTGGGCGGCGACAATCTGGCGCGCGATGTCTTCAGCCGGTTGATCAAGGGCTCTTGGGTGGTGGTCAAGATCGCACCGTTTGCGACGCTCTTTGCCTTTATGGTCGGTATCACGCTGGGCCTTCCGGCGGGGTACTACGGTGGCAGGCTTGATACATTCTTGAGCTTTCTGGCCAACCTGATCCTCGCCTTTCCGGTGATCTTGCTGTTTTATCTGCTGGTCACGCCAGAGATCGTGATGACGGGGATCCCCAACTACATGGCGTTGTTCCTGTTTGTCTTTCCGCTGATCTTTCTCGCGATCCTGCTGAATTCGCGCTATTACACACAACCGAGCTTTCGGACGCCGCTGCTGATCGTGGTGCTGGGGATTGGTCTTTGGCTATATTTGTCGATGGTCTCAACTGATGGCTCGATCGTGGCGACCGACACCTACCGCATACCGGGCATCCCCGCGATGCTGGATCTGTTCGACATTGATCCCGGCATTCTGGTGGTTTTCGTGTCGGTGGTCTTTGTCAATTCGCCCACGGTGTTTCGTATCGTGCGCGGCCTCGCGCTGGACATCAAGACACGCGACTACGTTGCCGCAGCACAAACCAGAGGCGAAGGACCGTGGTACATCATGTTGTGGGAGATCCTGCCAAACGCACGTGGACCTTTGATCGTCGATTTCTGTCTGCGCATTGGCTATACCACGATCCTTCTTGGTACTTTGGGTTTCTTCGGTCTGGGTCTGGAATCGGAAAGCCCAGATTGGGGCAGCACAATCAATGCGGGCCGCCGTTTGCTGTCGCTTTATCCGCATGCTGCGATCACACCCGCGCTTGCCCTGCTGAGCCTTGTTCTGGGGCTCAACCTGCTGGCGGACGGGTTGCGCGAAGAGAGCTTGCGCGACTGATGGATGGGTGGAAACGGGGGGCGCTGCCCCCCGGACCCCCCGAGATATTTAGGGCCGAAAGAAGGGAAAACCCTTCGCTGACCGGTCGCTCCAACAAGGAGAATTAACATGTCGAGACCTGCCTATGACGGGCCCATCCTTGAAATCGACAAGCTGTCGATCTCATTTTTCACGCGGCTGCGCGAAATTCCTGCCGTGATGGATTTCTCAGTCTCCGTCAAACCCGGCGAGGCCGTTGGCCTTGTTGGTGAATCCGGGTGCGGCAAATCCACCGTCGCATTGGGGGTGATGCAGGATCTGGGCAAAAACGGACGCGTTGTCGGCGGGTCCATCAAGTTCAAGGGCCGTGATCTGAGCCAGATGAGCGACGACGAGTTGCGCAACATTCGCGGCTCTGAGATCGCGATGATCTATCAAGAACCGATGGCCTCGCTGAACCCTGCGATGCGGATCGGCAACCAATTGATCGAAGTGCCGATGATCCATGCGGGCATGTCCGAAAAGGAAGCTTACGCACGGGCGTTGCAGGTCGTGACCGACGTCAAGCTGCCGGACCCGGAACGTATTCTCAAGGCCTATCCGCACCAGTTGTCAGGCGGTCAGCAACAGCGCATCGTGATCGCCATGGCGCTGATGTCGGAGCCTTCGCTGCTGATCCTGGATGAGCCGACGACCGCGCTGGACGTGACGGTAGAGGCATCCATTGTCGAGTTGGTCAAGGACCTGGGCCGCAAATACGGCACGTCGATGCTGTTCATCAGCCACAACCTTGGTCTTGTGCTGGAAACCTGCGACCGCATCTGTGTGATGTATTCCGGCGAAGCGGTGGAGCGCGGATCAATCGCGGATGTCTTTGACGAGATGCAGCACCCCTATACCCAGGCGCTTTTCCGGTCGATCCCCCTGCCCGGCGCCGACAAGAACGCGCGCCCGCTGATCGCGATTCCCGGCAATTTCCCACTGCCCCATGAACGCCCGAAGGGCTGTAACTTCGGGCCGCGCTGCGACTATTTCGTGGCCGGGCGCTGCGATACGGGGCCGATTCCGATGGTGAACGTGCCCGGCAACGAGCGGCACCACACCCGCTGTGTGCGGTTCGACGAAATCGACTGGCAGGCGCCACTGGCACTGGCCGACGTCAAACAGAAGGGTGAGATCGGCGAGGTCGTTCTGAAAATTGACCATCTGAAGAAGTACTATCAGGTCGCTGCCAATGCAATGTTCGGAGGTGGCGATACAAAGGTGGTAAAAGCCAACGAGACCCTGACATTCGAGGCGCGCGAAAGTGAAACACTGGCCATTGTGGGGGAATCGGGCTGCGGCAAATCCACCTTTGCCAAGGTGCTGATGGGGCTGGAAACCGCGACTGACGGGCAAATCCTGCTGGACGGCGCGGACATCGGGAATGTGCCGATTGAACAACGCACTACGCAGAACGTTGCCGATGTGCAGATGGTGTTCCAGAACCCCTTTGACACGCTGAACCCGTCGATGACCGTTGGCCGACAGATCGTGCGCGCGCTGGAAATCTTCAAGATCGGCAAGAATGAAAAGGAACGCTGGCAGCGCATGCTGGAACTGTTGGATCTGGTGAAACTGCCGCGCGAATTTGCCACCCGGATGCCACGGCAATTATCGGGCGGTCAGAAACAACGCGTCGGCATTGCCCGCGCCTTTGCCGGGGACGCGCGCATTGTTGTGGCGGATGAACCGGTGTCGGCGCTGGATGTGTCGGTACAGGCGGCGGTCACTGACCTGCTCATGGAAATCCAGCGCAAACAAAAAACGACCCTTTTGTTCATCAGCCATGATCTGTCGATTGTGCGCTATCTGTCAGATCGCGTGATGGTGATGTATCTGGGGCATGTGGTGGAACTTGGCACCACGGATCAGGTATTCTCGCCGCCCTATCACCCCTATACCGAGGCGCTGCTGTCGGCGGTGCCGATTGCCGACACCCGCGTCAAGAAAAAGCGTATCGTGCTTGAAGGCGATATTCCCTCTGCGATGAACCCGCCGCCGGGATGTCCATTCCAGACACGTTGTGGTTGGAAATCGCAGGTGCCCGGAAATCTTTGCGAAACCGAGGTGCCGCCCATGCGTCAGATGGCCGAGGGTCACCAGATCAAATGCCATCTCAGCGACGAGAAGTTTGCCGCGATGGAACCGGTGATCGAGATTAACGTCACCGCAGAATAGAATACTTCATAGCAAAGGGCGCGGACCGTGATCAGGTCCGCGCCCTTCGAAAAGTTGGCAGTTGGGGTGTGGTTGAAGCAACCGGTTATTTGCTAACTTCGTCGCCGCCCGTGTTCATGTTGGCAAGTCTTTCGGCAACGGTATCGGCAAAACCGCTGATCATGGCGTTATAGAAGTCGGTATCTGACGGCGCGACAGCCACATAACCTTCGGGGACTGCACGCTCGGCTGTGTATGCCGCGATGTTGATCGGAAAGCTCAGGTCACCCAAGGTGCCGTTTTCGCTGGAGATATCCACCACGCCCTCAAGCTCGTTGAACTCTGCACTGTCAGGCACCATCATTGTATCACCGTCCAGCGCCACCTTGCGGATATCGACGCGCACCATCGGATCGGCGGCGTCGCTGCTGGTTGGGACACGCTCTGCGATGGCGGCCTGAATATCGGTGGCAATCTCAGGGAAAACGTCGGCTGCATTGCTGTCCTGTGCCGCAGAATAGGAGGCTGCCACGTCAATCTTGGACACTTTCAGCGCCTCTTGGGCAAAGACAGCACCAGTCAGGGCAAGAACGCTGACGCTGGTTGCGAGGGTAAGCTTTTTCACTGTATTGAACATTGTAATACACCTTGTCTTCATCGCGCTTCGGGCAAGCGGACCATCCGCTCGTTTACGCTCTGGATGGACAACGCCAGCCTTGGACAAGAGGTTCCTTGCGCCACAAGTGATCCGCTTTTTCGCAGGGATCAGTTATTATTCTCTGATATGCTTGCGTAATAAAATCAGTGGCTTAGCTTCCGGAAATAACTTTGACGTAGTTGCGGGTTTCCGCGTATGGCGGAACGCCGCCGTATTTCTTTACTGCCCCCGGACCGGCGTTATACGCCGCCAGCGCCAACCGCCATGTGCCGAATGTTCGGTATTGCTGCTTGAGATAGCGCGCGCCACCCTCAAGGTTCTGCCCCGGATCGGTGGGGTCAACCCGCAGCCGCTGCGCGGTTTGCGGCATCAGCTGCGCCAGCCCCATCGCACCCTTGTGCGATTTGGCATTGGGGTTCCACCCACTTTCCTGCTGAACCAGACGCAGGAAAAGATCTTCTGGAACACCGTGTTTCTGCGCTGCCGATTTGGCCATGATCAAAAATTCACCCTTGTAGGCACCGCCATATTTCGGCGTGTCCCATTTCGTGGGGGTGATAACTGAAGGTGGCTGAAGCCGGACCGATGCGCTGTATTGTTTGGACGCACGGTTATCAAGAATGCGTTTCTGGGTGGAGAAAAGGGCTTTGCGGTTTTTGGATGAAAATACATCCGCGCTTGCCGGTGCGCCCGCTGATATCGTCAGCGCGACGATTGCAATAACTGTCCTGCGCATAAATCTGCCCTTCGACTGCCTGTCGCGGCGACTATAGCAAATAGATGTCACAGTGCCAGTCATCAATTGCCGCTGTCATCTGTGACGGATAAAACCAATTCTTAAGCATGGTTCAACGATCCTGTGGACGGTATAACCGCCAAGATACCGAAAGGCGCGGATTCGCGGCGTCATTGGCAAGACAGATTTCAAGGGGGCAACATGGCCGGCTCAGTCAACAAAGTGATCCTAATCGGCAACCTCGGGCGCGATCCCGAGGTCCGCAGTTTTCAAAATGGCGGCAAGGTGTGCAATCTGCGCATCGCCACGTCGGAGCCATGGAAGGACCGCAACACCGGAGAGCGTAAGGAAAAGACCGAATGGCATTCCGTTGCCATCTTTCAGGAAGGGCTGGTGCGCATCGCGGAGCAGTACCTCAAGAAAGGCTCCAAGGTTTATATCGAAGGTCAGTTGCAAACCCGCAAATGGCAGGACCAGTCCGGCGCGGACCGCTACAGCACCGAAGTCGTGCTGCAAGGTTTCGGCGGCACGCTGACCATGCTTGACGGGCGCGGCGAAGGTGGCGGATCCGGCGGCGGTGGTGGAGGTGGTGGATACTCCAACGATCCCGGCGGCGATTATGGCGGCGATTACGATACCGGCGGCCAAGGGGGCGGCGGCAATCAAGGCGGAAGTGGCGGCGGTGGCGGTGGCGGTGGCTCCCGCGATCTGGATGACGAAATTCCGTTCTAGATCTGTGCGGGGCGCAGGCGCGCCTCTAAACATCTGCCAATTGTCTGCGCGCGGGGCTGTGAGATTATTTTTCACCGCCCCGCCGCGTGACCAACATAAATCGCAGGCTCCAAGGCTTACTGCAAATGCATATCTGCGTTCTTTAAGCGCTGGTTATTCCTGACCGGTCGCAAAGGCCCATGCAGCCCTCTACAGATGCGCCGCTTACCCCCGCGCGCGCAATGCGTCGCGCAAAAGTGCCAGAACTTCGGCGTTGCCGACCTTGGCGTTGACAAACGCATCGCCGATCCCGCGCGCCAGCACAAAACGCAGCTGTCCATCGACCACCTTTTTGTCCTGCCCCATCAGATCAAGCAATGCTTCCGCCTCTGGCAAATCGCCTTCGATATCGCATAGGTCGGTCTTCATCCCCATCGTGGCCAGATGGGCACGCACCCGGCTGGGGTCTTCCTGCGCGCAAAGCCCAAGTCGCGCCGAAAGCTCGAACGCCATTGCGCACCCGATTGCCACGCCTTCGCCGTGCAGCAGGCGGGACGAATACCCGGTAGCGGCCTCCAACGCGTGACAAAACGTATGCCCCAGATTGAGAAGCGCACGGTCGCCCTGCTCGGTCTCGTCACGCATCACGATGTCGGCTTTCATCTGGACGGATCGCTTTACCGCACGGCCCCGCGCCGCCAGATCGCCCGCCGCCAACGCGGGCCCCTCAACTTCGAGCCACTCGAAAAATGCGGCGTCCCCCAGCAGCCCGTATTTCACGACTTCGCCGTAACCGGCCAGAAAATCACGTGCGGGCAGTGTTGCCAGAAGGGCGGTATCCGCCAGCACCAGCGTCGGCTGATGAAACGCGCCGATCAGGTTCTTTCCGTGCCGCGCGTTGATCCCGGTCTTGCCCCCGACGGAGCCTGTCTCTTATACACATCT
>JAGXHC010000144.1 GCA_024636405.1 Sulfitobacter sp.
GATCAAAAGATGGCCGGCACGGCATGGCAAGTCACGCTTGAAGACGGTAATTTGATCTGGCGGGACAATGCCGCGGGCAAGGCAAGCAACCGTGAACCGGGGGCCAGCCTGCGCAGAACGGCGGCGTTGAAGGTCATCGGCTGGCTACCCGTTGAATGGCTGCTGTGAGTGTGGCGGCCGGAATCTCGACCCTGTGCCTATTGCTGAATGCTCTGAAGATAGGTGAGCAGTCCGGCCAGAACGCGCGGTGTCGGTGTCAAAACGCCGTCGACCTCAACCGGAACCAGATCGTCGGCCATTGCGCCGCCAAATTCGGGCATCACGCGGGCAAGATGCCCCTGTTTGGGATCTCCGTAAATATAGCTCAGGGCCCGCGCTGTCGGAAACGTGCCGCCGTTGTCACGGCGCAATCGCGTCAGGTCCTTGGGCTTTGGTGACAATCCCGCAGCCAACAGGCCATCCCCCCGGCCCTGCGTTCCGTGGCAGGAAATGCAGTTATCGGCAAAGAACGCGGCACCGTCCGTCCGGTCAGGCATGGACGGCTCAGTGCAGGCCACCAGCCCCGCCGTCAAAATCCCTAACCCCAATGATCCCCAGACAGAAGCACGCATGCCGTTCTCCACTTGTTGATTTCCAGCTACCTTTTGCCTTACGGGTCGCCACCGCCATGATCCAGATCAATTTCACGGCTGAGCAGCAGGCGATTGCGCCCGCTTACCGCTTGATCACACGCGCGCAGATTTGACGCAACGCGCAAGGGCATCCTCAAGCCGACCAACCCCGGCGCTGGTCGTGCAGATGCCGGGTGAAAGCCGCAGAATGGCCCCCCGCGCATCCGCAAAGACCGCTTCCTCGCGCAGGTGCGCGACGATTGCCCCTGCCGCATCGGCACTTTCGCAGCGGATCATAAGACTGCCGCCGCGCGCCCCTGATGCGCGCGGGCTGGCAAGCGGGAGGTTCAGATCATCCGCCAGCGCAATAATCCGTGCAGTCAGCGCGCCGTTATGCGCCACCATCGCGCCGCGATCCTGCGCCAAATTCCATTCCAGCGCCGACAGTGACATGGCCAGCGCCGGGATTGCCGGGGTGCCGTGGTCAAATCGGCGGATGTCGGGCGCATAGCTGAACTGATCCAACTCCCACGAGAACGGATCGGGCTGCGAAAACCAACCGCGCAATTCCGGCGCGCAGGTTTGCAGCAGTGGGTCCGCGACATGCAAAATGCCCGCCCCGGACGTGCCGCACAGCCACTTCAGGCTGGTGGACAGGGTAAAATCCACCGCCGGCGACAGCACATCAAACGGCAACAGCCCGGCGCCCTGCGTGATGTCCACCCCCACCAAAGTGCCCCGCGCGCGCGCCTGCGCCACCAGCGCGTTCAGATCACAGCGGTGCGAGGACGTGGACGTCACCCACGTCAGCAATGCCAGTCCGACATCATCGCCCCACGCCGCGATCATGTCCTCATCTTCAACCCAGTTGCTTCCCTGTCGCAGCGGTACGGTATCCAGCGTAAAACCGAACCGGTCCGCGACCCCTGCCAGCATGAAATGCAGCGACGGAAAGCAATCTTGCGCCACCAGCACACGTTTGCCCTTCAGATGCCGCGCAGGCAAAGCGCCGATCAGCGAGTAAAGCGCGGTCGTGACGTTGTCCGCCGTGGTCAGCGTGCCGTGGGGTGCGTTTATCAGGCGCGACCAGCCGTCGATGAAACGCTGTCGCAGGGGCAGGACCAGCGGCCATTGCGCATCGTCCATGCGGCACCACATATCCACATATGCCCCTGCCGCACTGCGCATATCTTCGGCTTTGCCGGGGTATTGGCCGATGGAGTGATACAGCAAATATCCAGACCCGTCGGTGGAGGCAGAGGTGTCTTGCACAAGTGTTTCCTTTGTTATCGGTTACAGTGGGCGGTTAATGCGTTTCGTAAATGCGTCCGGGTGACAGGCCGCGTGGCTGCCAACAGACATACCCCAAGCGACACATCCGGCAACCCGGTATCAAGGCTCGCAGGACCGACTGTCTTGCGTATAGGGCGCGCTCAATCAAACCGGATGTCCTGCAATTCCTCCAGCAGATCAAGCAGGGTTTCCAACTTCTGGATGCCAAACTGCGCTTCGATGTTCTCGAAAATGGCACGGCTGTGTCGGCTGTGGGTTTCGATAAAGGCTTCGCCTTTGGGGGTGATGGTGACGATGGACGTGCGCCGGTCCCGCGCGCCCGTCTTGCGCACCAGCAGCCCGTCCTTTTCCAGCGCATGAATGATCCGCGTCAGGCTGGGCAACAGCAGGCAGGCGGCCTTTGCAATGGCTGTCTGCTCCATCGGTCCGGCTTCATCGACCACCCGCAGCACACGCCATTTCTGTTCGCTGATCTGGCTGTCCGCCAACATGCCCCGGATCGGCTCCATCACCTTTTCGCGCGCCCGCAACAAGGCAATCGGCAGGGATCTGCGGGTCCTGCGCAAACTGCGATTTGGGTGAATTTCGGTCATGAGGTGGCCCTTTGCGATCGAAACAGCACCATAACCCGCCCATCTGGTAATTGACAAGTTAAGTAGTTTTTGATTAACAAGACAACTAAATCAAGGAGCGTCCATGCCGCATTTGCAGATCGACTATTCGCCCAATCTGGAAGCACGGCTGGACATCGCGGGTCTGTGCGCCGCCCTGCGCGATGCCGCCGCCGCAACCGGTGTTTTCCCGCTGGCCGGTATCCGTGTCCGCGCGACGGCCTGCACCCATGTGGTGATGGCTGACGGCAATCCTGACCATGGCTTTCTTGATCTGTCGGTGCGCCTGCGGGCAGGCCGCGATCTGACCACCCGCAAGGCTGCCACGGCGGCGATCTTTGCCGCAGCCGAGACCTATTGCGCCCCGGTCATGGCCACGTCATCGTTCATGCTGTCGATGGAAATGCGCGACATCGACCCCGATCTGAGCCCAAAGGCCAGTTCAATCCGCAAATACCTGCCCGGAGAGCCTGCATGACTGACCTTGCTACCCACCTGCAAAAACTCGACGGACATCTGGCGCGGTTCCGTGACGGCGGCATCGTGCATTTGATCAACGGACAGGACTGCGCGGCAAACGACACCTTCGAGACACGCTCGCCCGTGGATGACAGCCTGATCTGCACGGTCGCACGTGGCACTGCCGCTGACATTGACGCCGCCGCAAAAGCCGCAAAGACAGCCTTTCCCGCGTGGTCTGCGCTGCCCGGCGATGCGCGCAAGGCCATCCTGCACCGCATCGCCGACCTGATCGTCGAGCGGGCCGAGGAAATTGCGCTTTGCGAATGTTGGGACACCGGACAGGCCTACCGGTTCATGTCAAAGGCGGCACTGCGCGGGGCCGAGAACTTTCGCTACTACGCAGATCTGGCCCCCGCCGCGCGCGACGGCCAATCGCTGCCGACGACGCAACACATGAACATCACCTCGCGCAGCCCCATTGGCCCGGTGGGGGTCATCACGCCGTGGAACACGCCCTTCATGCTGTCCACCTGGAAAATCGCCCCGGCCCTTGCTGCCGGCTGTACGGTGGTTCACAAACCTGCTGAATTCAGCCCCCTCACCGCGCGCATTCTGGCCGAAATCGCCCATGACGCGGGCCTGCCCGCCGGCGTGTGGAATTTGGTCAACGGCATGGGCGAGGACGCAGGCCGCGCGCTGACCGAACACCCCGATATCAAGGCCATCGCCTTTGTCGGCGAAAGCCGGACAGGCAGCCAGATCATGAAACAGGGCGCGGATACCCTTAAACGTGTACATTTTGAACTGGGCGGCAAGAACCCGGTGATTGTGTTTGACGACGCCGATCTGGATCGCGCACTGGATGCGGTCATTTTCATGATCTATTCGCTCAACGGGGAACGCTGCACCTCATCCTCGCGGCTGCTTGTTCAGGACAGCGTCGCGGACGATTTCGAGGCGAAACTGACCGCGCGGGTGAACAACATAAAAGTCGGTCATCCGCTGGACCCCGCAACCGAAGTCGGCCCGTTGATCCATAAGGTGCATTTCAACAAGGTCACGCAATACGTCGAGATCGGCAAGGCAGACGGCGCGACGCTTGCGGCCGGCGGCGGGCGTGTGGGCGACGTGGGCTGGTTTGTGCGCCCGACGCTGTTCACCCACGCAGATACCACCATGCGCATCGCCCAGGAGGAAGTGTTCGGACCTTTCCTCACCGCGATCCGCTTTACCGACGAGGCCGACGCGCTGCGGATCGCCAATGACGTGCAATACGGGCTGACCGGCTATGTCTGGACCAACGATTTGACCCGCGCCCTGCGGTTCTCGGATGCGCTGGAAGCCGGGATGATCTGGGTCAACTCCGAAAATGTGCGCCACCTGCCGACCCCCTTTGGCGGGATGAAAAACTCTGGCATCGGGCGCGACGGGGCTCAGTGGTCCTTTGATTTCTATATGGAGCAAAAGAACGTGGCCTTTGCCCTTGGACCGCACAAAATGCAGCGCCTCGGCGCCTGACCGACAGGAAATCCCATGCCCATTCCCGCCCCCAATCTGAACCCGCCGTTCAACATCGTGCGCCTTAGCCACCTTTCGCTGAACGTCACCGACCTTGCATGGTCGCGCGCGTTCTACGTCGACATGCTGGGGCTGCAAGTCACCGACGAGGACGCCACACGCATCTATTTGCGCGGCCTTGAGGAACGCGGCCACCACTGTGTGATCCTGCAACAGGCGGACCATGCCAGTGTCGGCGCCCTTGGCTTCAAGGTCTGGAGCGAGGACGACCTTGATCGCGCGTGCGCCTGGTTCGATGCGCGCGGCCTGCCTACCCGCTGGATACAACGTGCATTCATGGGCCGGGTGCTGTCGACCCGCGATCCTGCCGGTATCCCGCTGGAATTTTACGCACAGATGGACAGGCTGCCGCCGATCCATCAACAATACGCGCGGTATCATGGGGTCAAGCCGCTGCGGATCGACCATTTCAACATGTTCAGCCCTGATGTGGATGCCGCCGTGCAGTTCTATTCCGACATGGGTTTCAGGTTGACCGAATATACGCAGGACGCGCAAACCGGGCGCAGCTGGGCCGCATGGATGCACCGCAAGGGCGGCGTCCATGATGTGGCCTTTACCAACGGCACTGGACCGCGCCTGCATCATATGGCCTTTTGGGTGCCCACGCCGCTCAATATCATTGATCTGCTCGATCTGATGGCGACCTCTGGCTATGTCAGCCATATTGAGCGTGGACCGGGGCGGCATGGCATCTCGAACGCCTTTTTCCTCTATATCCGCGACCGGGACGGCCACCGGACAGAACTTTACTGTAGCGACTATCAAACGGTCGACCCCGATCTGGAGCCGATCAAATGGGATCTCACCGACCCGCAACGCCAGACGCTTTGGGGGGCCGCCGCCCCGCGCAGCTGGTTTGAGGAAGGGTCGACATTCGAAGGATGTGACATGACAGACAGTGACCTCACCGCGCAGCCGATCGTAGCGCCATGAACTGGACCGAGTTTCGCACCTGGGGCCGCCGCGCGGCTGACTGGGCCTCCGATTATCACGCAGGACTGCGCGACCGGCCGGTGCGCGCCCAGACCAGACCGGGTGACATCCTGTCGGCCCTGCCCCTGTCACCGCCCGACAAGCCGGAAAGCATCGAAGACATATTCGCCGATTTCGAAGCCACCATCGTCCCCGGCATGACCCACTGGCAGCATCCACGCTTTTTTGCGTATTTCCCGGCCAATGCCGCGCCCGTTTCCGTGCTGGCCGAGTATTTCGTCACCGCCATCGCCGCGCAGTGCATGCTGTGGCAGACATCTCCCACCGCGACTGAACTGGAAACCCGCGTCTGCGACTGGCTGCGTCAGGCCATCGGCCTGCCCGATGACTTTGCAGGGGTCATTCAGGACAGCGCCAGCACCGCAACCCTTTGCGCCGTGCTGACCATGCGCGAAAAGATGCTGAACTGGCGCGGCAATCAGTCCGGCCTGTCCGGCGAACCGGCCTTGCGCATCTACTGCTCGGAAGAGGTCCATACCTCAATTGACCGCGCGATCTGGATTTCGGGCATCGGGTCGAACAACCTTGTGCGGATCCCGACGCAAGGGCCAACCCGGTCGATGGACCCCGTGGCCCTGCGCGCCGCCATTCAGGCCGACCGCGCGGCCGGACACCTGCCCGCCGGCATCATTGCCTGCGTCGGCGGCACCAGCAACGGCGGCACCGATGACATCGCCGCCGTGATGGATGTGGCCAAGGCCGAGGCGCTCTATACCCATGTCGATGCCGCATGGGCCGGATCTGCCATGATCTGCCCCGAGTTTCAGCCGCTTTGGGCAGGGGTGGAGCGTGCCGACAGTGTCGTGTTGAACCCGCATAAATGGCTGGGCGCACAGTTTGACTGCACCACCCATTACCTGCGCAATCCCGACGATCTGGTGCGCACGCTGGCAATTCAGCCAGAGTTCCTCAAAACCCACGGCGCGGACGGGATCATCAACTATTCCGAATGGTCCGTACCGCTTGGCCGCCGGTTCCGCGCGCTGAAACTGTGGTTCTTGATCCGGGCTCACGGGCTGGACGGGCTGCGCGAAATGATCCGCAATCATGTCAATTGGGCGCAGGCGCTGGCCACGCGCCTGTCGGACACGCCGGATTTTGCGCTTGTGACCGCGCCGATGCTGTCGCTGTTTACCTTCCGCTACCTGCCCGACGGCACCAAGGACGCCGATGCGGTGAACCAGCAACTGGTCAGACGGATCAATGACGATGGCCGCATCTATCTTACCCAGACCCGCATCAACGGCGCCATTGCGGTGCGTTTTCAGGTCGGTGCCTTCACCGCCACGGCGGCAGATGTGGATCTGGCCTACGACGTCATCACCGAAATCGCCGCGGGGCTGGACCGGACGTGAGCGCGCGTTTTGCCACTGTGACCCATGCGGGCCAGCAACAATGGGGCCTGATCAGCGACGCAGGTTTTCACGCGCTCAGCCCACATCACCCCGAATGGCCCACCCTGCGCGATGTGATTGCGGCAGATGCGCTGCACGGTCTGGCACAGGACACCTCGCGCCTTGACGTGACGCAACCGCATGGCAGTTTTCGCTATGACATCCCTGTGCCCAACCCCGAAAAGATCATCTGCGTCGGGGTCAATTTCCCCGACCGCAATGCCGAATACAAAGACGGCACCGATGCGCCACGGCATATGTCGCTGTTCCCGCGCTTCGCGCGCAGCTTTGTCGGCCATGAGACACCGCTCACACGGCCGCCCGAATCCGAACAGTTGGATTACGAAGGCGAGATCGCGATTGTAATCGGCACCGCAGGTCGGCGCATCCCGCAAGACCGCGCGCTGCGCCACATTGCCGCTCTGACCCTGTGCAACGAAGGCACGATCCGCGACTGGGTCCGCCATGCGAAGTTCAACGTGACCCAAGGCAAGAATTGGGATGGGTCCGGGGCAATGGGCCCGTGGCTGGTGCCCTTTTCCCAAGACAGCCAGATCACGGATGTCGCACTGGAAACCCGCGTCAACGGCACGCAGCGGCAAAGCGACCGCACCTGTCGGATGCTGTTCCCGGTGGCACAGCAGATCGCCTATATCTCGACCTTCACGACGCTGGTGCCGGGCGATATCATCGTGACAGGCACCCCCACCGGGGCCGGTGCCCGCGCTGACCCGCCGGTCTGGCTGGTGCCCGGCGACATGATCGAGGTGCGCGCAGAGGGCATCGGCACCCTGCGCAACGGCGTCGCGGACGCATGACCCCCGATCAGATCTGCGCCGCCGCTCTGGCACTGGTGACCGCTGAACGAACGCGCACGCAATGTGGCCTGCTCAGCCAACAATATCCGGGCATGACGCTGGCAGACGCCTATGCCATCCAGGCCGCCTTCGTGGCGCAGAAAAAGGCAGCGGGCGCGCGTGTCATTGGCTGGAAAATCGGCCTGACCAGCCGCGCAATGCAACAGGCGCTGAACATCACGACACCCGACAGCGGTGTTTTGCTGGATGACATGCTGTTTCACACCGGCGACACGGTGCCCGAAGGCCGCTTTATCCAGCCCCGGATCGAGGCGGAAATTGCTTTCGTGATGAAGTCCGCGCTGCACGGCAAAGATGTCTCGCGTGACGATGTAATCGCGGCCACGGAACACGTAGCACCCGCGTTGGAAATCCTGGATACCCGCATCCTGCGCGCGGACCCGGCCACCGGCAAAGCGCGCATCATCACCGACACGGTATCAGACAACGCCGCCAACGCGGGCATCGTGCTGGGCGATGCGCGGCACAAGGTCGGCGCGCTGGATCTGCGCTGGACGGGTGCGATCGTGAAACGCGGCGGCGTGGTGGAGGAAACCGGGCTGGGCGCAGGGGTGCTGGACGGTCCGGTGACCGGCATTGTGTGGCTGGTGCACCGGTTGGCCGACTACGGCAGCGGTCTCAGCGCGGGTGATATCGTGCTGTCCGGTTCTTTCATCCGCCCCGTAGAGGCGCCGCCGGGGTCCGACTTTGACGCGGATTTTGGCCCCTTCGGCACCGTCTCGCTCAGCTTTGGCTGAGCAACGTCAGACGACCCAGCTACTGCGCAATCACAAACGGCGCCATCTTCGCGCGGGTCGCATCCGGCCATGGGATCGGCCTGCCATCCGCCTTGCCGATATGGACCAGCACAGCCGTCGCCGTCAGCCGCACCTCATCGCCTGCGCGCGCTCTGATCTGCACCGTGATGCTGGTCCGGCCCAGCTTGCTCAGACGCAAATCAAAGATCAGACGGTCGCCCAGACGGCTGGGGGCAGGAAATTCAGTCTGGATCGCGGCGGTCGGAACCCCGCGCCCTTCATCGCGCTGCATAACCGCAAAAGAATAGTCCAGTTCCTGTTCAAACCATTCCTCTACCGTCAGATTGATCATCTCGAAATAGCGCGGGTAGAAAACGATGCCTGCCGGGTCACAATGCTGAAAAAGGATTTTGATCGGCAATTCAAACGAGGACATGGGACAAGGTACTTTCGTTTTTGGGCGGGCGCGTTTGCGGTCGGATTGCTGTAAAAAACTGGATTACGCAAGGCGTTTGGAACGATACATCTTATCTTGTACTTAGGCGTCACGGCGGTTCATCGCCAGTTGGCAAAGCGCCACGGCCCAAGGCCCGCAAAGGCTGCGCCGTCATGCCGTCTGTTGCACCACCAATGCCTTGTAGAGCGCCTGAATTCGCTTTGTCACGCTGCGGTCGCCGTTGCCGATGCTGCGTCCGTCGATCTCTTCTACCGGGGTCTGCGCGCCGAAAGTGCCGGTCAGAAACGCCTCATCCGCGCCGTAAGCCTCATACAGTGAAAAGTTCTTTTCAAACACCGGAATGCCGTTCTCTCGGCACAGGTCGATGACGTTGGCGCGGGTGACGCCGTTCATGCAGTAATCCCCGCTGGAGGTCCAGACCTCGCCCTTGCGCACGATGAAAAAGTTGCAGGCGTTGGTTGTGTTCACAAAACCATGCGGATCCAGCATCAGCGCCTCATCGGCGCCCGCCGCTTCGGCCTGAAGACAGGCGATCACGCAGTTGAGCTTGGAATGGCTGTTGAATTTCGGGTCCTGGCTGTGTGGCAACCCGCGCACCTGCGGCACAGAGGCAAGCCGGATGCCCGCAGACTGCAAGCGGTCCACAGGTTTGGAATGTTCCATGATGATCACCAGCGTCGGACCAGAGCGGCTTAGGCTGGGGTGCTGGAACGGCTTGTCCTTGATGCCCCGCGTCAGCATCAGTCGGCAATGCACGTCCGTTGTCATGTCATTGGCCGCCGCCGTGCGCCGCAGCGCCTCGCGGATGCCGTCGCGGTCCATGCCGACATCCAGCGACACCGCTTTGCAGGAGTTGAAGAACCGGTCCATGTGAGCGTCGAAAAAGGCCCACGTCCCATCATAAAGCCGCATCCCTTCCCACATCCCGTCGCCCAGCATGAAGCCGCTGTCATAGACCGAAACCTTCGCCTCATCGCGGTGAACGATCTCGCCGTTCACATAGATCCGGATGTCGCGGTTGCGGATGTCTTCATCGGCGTCGTGGGTGGTGTGGCTGTCGGTCATGGCGGGTTCCGTTGGCTGTGGCTGTCTGCGTGACTATCAGCAGGTGCAGCGCGCGGCAAAGGGGAAAACCGCCCCGCTACCGATGCAGCGACCGGTGCATCGCGCAAATGTCGGATTCTGCCAATGCGCGCGAAACGGCGGCGTCTATCATGAAGATTGAAACCCGCCCGAGGATATAGACCCGTGGACATCCAGACGCTCCTGCCCACCGCCCTGCCCGAACCGGTTGATGCCTTCATCCGCACCCGGCCGTCCGACGCCTTCCCCGATGAGGTGCGCCAGCGCGCGGCGCTGCTGCTGCTGGACACGCTGGGCATCGCAATTGCTGCCGGACCGATGCAGGCGGGCATACTGGCGCGTGAAACTGCGGTCCGGCTATATGGCGCAAGCAATAGCCGCGACACGGCGCGCATGATGTTTGACGGGCGCGGCGCGAGCCTTGCCGGTGCCGCCTTTGCCGCCGCGACCCAGATCGACAACCTTGATGGGCATGACGGCTATAACCCGACCAAAGGCCACATCGGCGTTGCTGTGGTGCCAGCACTGGTGGCACTGGCGCAACACTTGCCGGACCTTGGCGGACGTGCGGCCCTTGATGCGCTGATCGTGGGATATGAGATCGCCGGCCGCGCGGGCATCGCGCTGCACGCCAGCGTGTCTGATTACCACACCTCCGGTGCGTGGAATGCACTGGGCGTGGTCGCATTGGCCGCGCGCCTGCGTCAGACCGGGCCGGCGGAATTGCGCGAGGCGATGGGCATCGCGGAATACCACGGCCCGCGCAGCCAGATGATGCGCGAAATTGCCAGCCCCACCATGCTGCACGATGGATCAGGCATGGGCGCGCTGGTGGGGATCTCCGCGCTTGTCATGGCGGAACTGGGCTTTACCGGCGCGCCGGCCATCACGGTGGAAGGCGCGGACGTCGCCCACCACTGGGCCGATCTGGGGAAGTTCTGGCAGGTTGACCATCAGTACATCAAACCCTATCCGATATGCCGCTGGGCCCATGCGGCCATCGACGCCGCCCGTGCGCTGTGTCTGGAACACGACCTGCACGCCGACCGGATTTCGCAGGTGGACATCCGCAGCTTTCACAACGCAGTGCAGCTTTTTGCGGGTATGCCCGACACCACCTCGCAGGCGCAATACGCGCTGCCATTTCCGGTGGCCGTGATGATCGCCCACCGCGATATCGGCCTGCGGCACATCTCAGACGACGGTCTGGCCGATCCGGTTGTTGCCGGGCTGGTGGCGCGCACGGTCCTGCACGAAGCGGCGCAGCACGAGGCGCGCTTTCCCACGGGCCGGTGGGCCGATGTTACACTGACCCTGACCGATGGGCAGCAGCTTCATTCCGGTGACACACATGCGCGCGGCGGGCCCGAGCACCCCTTTGATCAGACCGCCATCGTGGATAAATACCTAGGGTTTGCTGTGCCGGTGGTGGGTGCGGCACGCGCAGCGGCAATCAAGAATGCCTGTCTTGGCCTCACACACGACGGCAATCAGTTCTCCACTCTGATGCAGCATCTGTTGGAATCGCCCGCCTGACCGCTAGTCGCGTTCCAGAAATGCCAGCAGGCGTCGTTCGGCCACCAGCAGCCCACGGGTTTGCGGCACGTCCAGTTCCACCGGGTCGCCGCCTGCCAGATCCACCACTGCCGGATGAATATAGCTGTTGCGGGCAACTGTTGGCGTGTTGTTAAGCCGCGCCGCCGCCGCATCGGCCATCGCCTTGATCGTGACGCCGCCAGGCTCTGCCACCTCAAAGGCGGCCAATGTCCCCGCCCACGTGCGAAATGTCTTGGCGGTCACGCCGTCCTGCCCTGCCGCATCAGCGATATAGGTGTTCAACCCCGATGAGCTAAGCCTATGCACATCGCCATCCTCATCCACCCACTTCAGCACCTCGCCCCCCGGCAGATCGTTGATCTTGCCCAGAATGCGCGCCAGCGTTCGGTCGTTCATCTGGGTGCGCACCTTTTTACCGCCCTTGGCGACATAGCGCATGTGGATCGTGTCGTCGGTCAGCTTGATATGCTTGCGCCGCAACGTCAGCGCGCCGTAGCTGCCGTTTTCGCGCGCATAATCGGGATTACCGACGCGGATCGACGTGCGGTCAATCAGCGCCACGGCGCAGGCCAGCGCAAATCCCCGCGCGCCCGCCTCCTCGGTCAGATCGCGCTTTACGCGCCGCCGGATACGCGGCAGCAGATGACCAAAATCCACCAGCCCGGCGAATTTGGTTTCGGATTGCGCGGCGGACCATTCGGCGTGATACCGGTACTGCTTGCGCTGGCGCGCATCCATGCCAGTGGCCTGCAAATGACCATTGGGCACCGGGCACATCCAGACATTTTCATACGCCGGAGGCACCGCCATTGCCTCCAGCCGTTTGCGCTCAGAGCCTTGCGCAATTGTCGTGCCGTCGGGGCCCACATAGCTGAACCCGCGCCCGCGCCGCTGCCGCGAGATGCCGGGCTGCGCGTCGGTGTAATAGACCAGATCCGCCGGCACCATCCGTCAGGCCCGCCGCACTTCGGATGCCAGTTTAAGCACCTCGTCACCGTCGGCCTGTTCAATCAGAAGTGCGGGATCATCATCCGACCCGTTGCGCGTGATCTCACTGCCCTTCAGGGTGCGGGTGATTTTTTCTGGTGTGATCTTTTTTACCTTGCCGGTGGCCGTCCCGTTGCCCCAGTCCCATTCAACCTTGTCGCCCTTGGAAAGATCAGCCATCTGCGGCCTCCGCGCTTGCGTGAATTTGAAATGGAAACCCGCAGGCGTCGAATGTGGTTCCCGCGCATGGCAATCACGACAATGTGCGCAGACGGGGCGGCGCCGCGTGTGGGTCCACCCGCCCAAGCACGGCGCGCACGTCCCAATCCATGCCGCGTCACGCTGTTCAATGCTTTACATCGATGCGGTGCTGGTCCAAGCCGACGTGCGAAAGCAGCGCCTCTCGCCGGCCAATGCGGCATCTACCGGATGCGAAAGATTGTACCATCTGCCCGACCCATGAAAGCTGCTTGCGATGATGTCACCCCTGACCCAACCCCGCCGGGCATCTGCCCCCGGAACCCCGACAGCCCCCCCCGCGCAGGCGCGCCAAAGTGAGCAAGCAACGCCTTCTTGTCGTTGCGGTGTTCTATCTTGCGTTGCTGTTGGCCGGGGGTTTTGCAGGCAGTCGGCTGGAACTGATCACCTTCATGGATCTGCTGTCCTTGAACGAGGGCCACATCCGGCCGGCCATATTCGTGGCGGTGGTGCTGCTGATCGTGACATCGGCCATTCCCTTTGTGCCCGGTGCCGAAGTCGGTTTTGCGTTGCTGTTCATCTTCGGCGCGCAGGTGGCGCCGCTGGTCTATCTGGCGATGGTCACGGCCCTGCTGCTGGCGTTCCTGATTGGCCGTCTTGTGCCACTGACGGCTGCGGCGCGGTTTCTGGGGTTTCTGGGCCTGCAACATGCGCGTGCCCTTGTCCTTGATATGGCCGCACGCGACCGTGCTGATATCCTGCCGCTACTGGCGTCCAATGCACCTGCGCGACTGATCCCCTTGCTGCTGCGGCACCGCTACCTTGCCATCCTGCTGCTGTTGAATTTGCCGGGAAATTCGCTGCTGGGGGGCGGTGGCGGGCTGGCATTTGTCGCGGGGTTCAGCAGGGTCTTCTCATTCCCGGC
>JAGXHC010000020.1 GCA_024636405.1 Sulfitobacter sp.
ACCCGCAAGTCAGGAGACCTGCCAAAGTGATCACCCTGTTCAGGGCGCGAGGGGCGCTTTGGCTGCGGATACTCCGCTGTGGTGGCTTCACCGTCTGCGGGGGGCATCCGTCCCTTTACTGACATTTTTGACGTCAAACGGCCAAATCCGGCCGTTACCAAAGGGACTTAAGATGTTTAAAACATCCCTACTTTCATCCGTTGCTTTTATCGCGCTTGGCGCATCACATGCCGTCGCTCAAGAAGCGTTCGCGCTGGACGAGATCATCGTTTCCGGCGGCCTGTCCCCGATTGCGGCGCTGTCTTCGGCGCGCGCGACTTCTGTGATCACGGCACAGGAAATAGAAGACCGCGGGATCACCAAGGTTGTAGATGCGCTGCGCAATGTTCCGGGTCTTTCGGTCAGCAGTTCGGGCGGCCAATCGCAGGTCCGCATCCGTGGCGGCGAGGGCAACCACACACTTGTGCTGATCGACGGGGTCGAAGCTTCGGGTGGCGATGGCGAGTATTTCTTTACCGGGTTGGAGACCGCCAATATTGAACGCATCGAAGTGCTGCGCGGGCCGCAGTCAGTCTACTATGGTTCGAACGCGTCTTCGGGGGTGATCAACATCATCACCCGCAAGGGCGATATTGGCACAACCTATTCCGCCAGCCTTGAGGTCGGCGAAGCGGCGATTGCAACAGCTTTCATGGCGTATCGTACAGAGCGCGGTGGGATCTCATTGTCTCTGGCTCATACGAATGACCAAGGTTTCGACCAGTCTGGTGACGGCGGAGAAAAAGATGGGCTTGAGCGTACAACGGCCATCCTGAACGGCGATTATCTGGTGACGGATGACCTGCAGCTGGGCTTTACCCTGCGCAAGTCTGATGAAAACTATGAATTTGACCGCAACTCATTCGTTGCGACTACCGCCGAGCATATGTGGTTGACGATCCAAACCAGTTTGCAGAGCGCCAGGAACTGACAGCCCAGATATATGCCGAATATGAAATGCTGGGCTGGCGTTTGACGCACCGCTTAAGCTTTGAGAAAACCCAAAACCGTGCAAGCTCCAACGGTGCCGCCCTGGCCCGCACCGAAGCGGACATTTTCAAATACCGCCTGAGCTATGGTTTGGACGGGCGTAGCGTGGCTGAAACCGATCATCTGCTGAATTTCCTGATCGAAAACCAACGAGATACGGCAAGCAACAATGCTGCCTTCCGCCGGTCAACGCGGTCTGTAGCGCTGGAATACCGGGGCAGCTTCGATTACGGGATCGACCTTCAGGCAGGTGCGCGGTTTGATGACAACGATGTCTTCGAGGACGCAACCACATGGAACCTCGGCCTCGCTTATACCGTGCCCGGAACGGCGATCAAACTTCATACCTCTGCTGGTACGGGGATCGTGAATCCCAGATATGGCGAGCTTTTCGACAATAACGCATTTTCCAGAGGCAACCCGAACCTGATCCCTGAAAAGAACAGAAGCTTTGATCTTGGCGTCGAGTTTCCGGTCTTCCAAGGCCGTGGCACGATTGATGTGACCTATTTCAACGAGACCCTGACTGACGAAATTGCATATGATGGTTTTGCTGTGGCCCCTGCGCCGACCTACCGCAACGACATCGGTGACAGCACCCGCGAAGGGATTGAGGTCTCAGGCGACATACAGGCGTCAGACACCGTCGCGCTGCGGATGTCTTACACTTATCTGGATGCGAAAAACCCAGATGGCAGCGTTGAAATCCGTCGCCCGCGCCATGAGTTCAGCATTGGGACGACAGTGGACACTTTCGGGGGTCGTGGGTCGGTGTCTGCGGACATGCGCTTTGTCTCAGCCAACTTTGACACGCAGTTCTTTGGCACGTTTGCGACCACCAAGCTGCCATCCTATGCCACCGTCGATGTTGCGGCCGATTACGAATTGAATGACCGGCTGACGTTGACGGGTCGGGTCACCAACCTGTTCGACGATGATGCGGTGGACGTCTGGGGTTATGCCAGCCGGGGCCGTGCGGCCTATGTCGGTATCCGTGCAAACTTCTAAACTCACCCTTGCCTTAGGGCTTGCGGGCGCGCTTTTGGGCGCGCCTGTGACGGCACAAGACGTGCCAAAACGGGTCGTGTCGATGAACCTGTGCACCGATCAGCTGGCGATGCTGATCGGGGGGCAGGGGCAGATTGTCTCGGTTTCGCAACTTGCCGCTGATCCGCGCAGCTCTGCCATGGTCGAGCAGGCAAAGGGCTATATTACCAACCACGGGCGGGCCGAAGAAATCTATCTGATGCAGCCCGATCTGGTCTTGGCGGGCACCTATACGGCGCGTGCGACAGTGCGGATGCTTGAACGACTGGGGATCAATGTCGTCACCTTTGAGATCACCAACAGTCTGGATGCGATCCCTGAACAGATGATCCAGATGGGTCACGTTCTGGGGCAGGAGGCGAAGGCGGCAGGGCTGGTGGCGCAGTTTGAGGCGACACTTGCCGAGTACAGAGCAGATGTTGCGAACCGCCCCAAGGCGGCGCTTTATCATGCTAACGGTTATACCTCCGGCGATCGGTCCTTGGCGGGTGAAATCCTGACCGTCGCCGGGTTTGAAAATATCGCGGCGTCCGCGGGCTATGCGGGCGGAGGCGTTATGCCGCTTGAAGTGTTGGCAATGGCCCAGCCCGAGGCCGTGATCCAAAGCGCGCCCTATGGGGGCGGATCGCGGGCCGAAGAGATCATGGATCATCCGGTCGTCGCGGCCTTGCGAGAAAATGGCGAGGCAGGCGGGCTGACAGATCACGACTGGATGTGCGGCACCCCCTTCGTGTTGCAGGCAATTGCCGACATGACAGACCTGCGCACCCGTATCCAAGAGGCGGCAGAATGAGCCGTCTGGCACTATTTCTGAGCGCACTTGTGGTGGTGTTGTTTCTTGCGGCTCTCGTGATTGGGCCTGCAAACCTGACCATCACCCAAAGCCTGAAGGCGCTGGTCTTTGGCGATGGTGGCCCGATGACATTGGTGATGCGCGAAATCCGCCTGCCGCGCGCCATTCTGGGGTTGCTGGTCGGCGGCGCGCTGGGCCTTGCGGGCGCGGCGATGCAGGGATATTTGCGCAACCCGCTGGCCGATCCGGGGTTGATCGGGGTTTCGGGCTCTGCTGCGCTGGGCGCCGTTTTGTCGATCCAGATGGGGCTGGCTGCCGCGCTGGCGCTGGCTTTGCCGTTGATGGCGCTTGGCGGTGCGCTTGTGGGCGTGGTGTTGGTCTTGCTGCTGGCAGGGCCCCGCGGGTCCTCGCTGACGCTGATCCTTGCGGGGATTGCGATTTCCGCCTTTGCCGGAGCGTTGACGTCGCTGGTATTGAACCTGTCGCCGAACCCCTATGCGGCTAGCGAGATTATTTTCTGGATGATGGGATCGCTGGCAGACCGCTCCATGGTGCATGTCTGGATCGCCCTGCCCCTGATTGTCATCGGGGCTGTGCTGCTCTCGACCCTGTCGCGGGGCCTCGATGCGCTTACACTGGGCGAAGACGCGGCCGAGGCGATGGGCATCAACCTGACCCGTCTGCGCCTGTCGCTGATCTTTGGGACTGCGGCGGTTGTGGGGGCGTCAACTGCGGTCGCCGGGGCGATTGGTTTCGTGGGACTTGTGGTGCCGCATCTGCTGCGCCCATGGGTCAGCGCGCGGCCCGGTGCCTTGCTGTGGGCCTCCGCTCTGGGGGGGGGCGGCCATGATCCTTGCGTCTGACATCCTGGTGCGCGTGGTCTTGCCCGAGCGCGACCTCAAGCTGGGTGTGGTCACGGCACTTGTCGGTGCGCCACTGTTCTTGCACCTGATCTACCGCACCCGGAGGTGGGGCGCATGAACTTGCTTTCGCTGACTGATTTTGTGGTAAAACGAAGTGGCAAGCAGATCTTGCAGGGTGTCAATCTGGACATTCAGCCGGGCGAGCTTGTCGGACTGATCGGGCCCAATGGTGCGGGCAAGACAACATTGATGCGGGCGGCTCTTGGGTTGATCCCGGCGCAGGGGCGCAGTTCACTGACCGCAATGACTGCGCGGGCAAGGGGCAAAGCTGCAGCCTGGATGCCACAATCGCGCGAAATTGCATGGCCGGTGGATGTTGAAACCCTGATCCGGCTGGGGCGCACGCCGCATTTGGGGGCGGGCCAGAAACCGACCGATGCCGATGCCGCGGCAGTCGAGCGCGCAATTGCCCGAATGGGGTTGGAAGGCTACCGCCACCGCATCGCCACGCAGCTTTCAGGCGGCGAACAGGCACGCGTGCTGATCGCCCGCAGTCTGGCCCAAGAGGCACCTTTGCTGATGGCAGATGAACCGACCGCCGGCCTTGATCCGGCGCATCAGATTGCCACGATGCAGACCTTTGCCACCCTTGCCCGATCCGGACAATCTGTGTTGGTGTCCCTGCATGATTTGGGTCTAGCTGCGCGTCATTGCACGCGTTTGGTGATGTTGCACAGCGGTGGCATTGCGGCTGATGGTGCGCCGCGTGATGTGCTGACACCCGATCTGATCCGTGCGGCCTTTGGCATCAGCGCCCACCTCCAAGAGACGCCCGATGGCATCATCTTTCAACCGCTAGAGGTTCTTTCATGACCCCCCAAATGCTAGAATTCCTGAACACAGGTGGTCCGGCCCTTTGGGCGATTGCAGTGCTGTCGGTCTTGGTGCTGGCGATTGTCTTGTGGAAACTGTGGCGGCTTGCGCTGCTTGGCGCATGGTCGACGCGCGAGGCCGAAGCTTTGGTCGCAGGACACCCTGCCACGCCAAAAGGGCTGCGTGCCCGTTTTGTGGCAGATGTGATTGCGGCGCGGCATCTGCCCGATGCGGTGGCGCGCGAAGAGGTGATGCGTCTTGGTGCTCGGGTGATGGCACAACTGCGAACCGGATTGCGCCCGCTTGAGTTGATCGTGACGATTGCGCCGTTGATTGGTCTTTTGGGAACGGTTCTTGGCATGATTGAGGCATTTCAAGCTCTGGAAACCACAGGCGGTCAGGCCGATCCAGCCATCCTTGCGGGCGGCATCTGGGAGGCGCTTTTGACGACCGCTGCGGGGATGGGCGTGGCAATTCCTGCCGCTGTCGCGTTGAGCTGGTTCGAGGCCATCGCAGAGCGTGTGCAAATCGATCTGGAAGACCTTGCCACCCGCATCTTTACTCAAGCGCATCTTGCAAACTGATGTTTGTTTTCGCCACACCACGCCGCAGCCGCAGGCCCAGCCTTACGCCGATGATCGACGTGGTGTTCTTGTTGCTGGTATTCTTCATGCTGGCCTCGCAGTTTGGCAAAGACACAGGGGTGCGCTTGTCAGGGGCCGGTACGGGCGCGGCCTATTCCGGCCCGCCCCGCCTGATCGAGATTGCGCCCGATGTCGTGCGGCTGAACGGAATGGGCATTGCGCCAGAAGGGTTGCAAGCCGCGTTAACCCCTTTGACGGCAGATGCGTCTGACACGATCATTTTGCGCGGGGCCGATGGGGCGAGCTTGCAGCGGCTGCTGGATGTCGCGCAAATCTTGCAAGCATCTGGGTTCAGCAATCTGGTGGTGGTGGAGTAGAGCTATGAAATTTGCATCCCCGCGCCGCCGTCAACCGCCTGAATCAATTGTGCCGATGATCAACGTGGTCTTCTTGTTGCTGATATTCTTCATGATGTCGGCTACGATCATGCCGCCTGCGCCCTTCGATTTGACCTTGCCGCAAACTGAAAACAACGCAGACTTGGCGGGCGATCATACGTTCTATCTTTCGGCGCAGGGCGAGGTTTCATTTGGTGGGGCTCTGAACGATGCAGCTTGGGCGTTGCTGGAGACGTCAGATAAAATTGGAGTGCTGACTTTGCGCGCTGATGCCACGCTTGAGGCGAGCCGCTTGGCGCAAGTGCTGGCGCGCCTGTCTTCAATGGGCCGCGCGAATGTCGAACTGGTGGTGCGTGCGCCATGAGACAGATTTTCGAATTCACGATGTTTCTGGCGGGGGCCACGGTGCTGCATCTGGCGGTTGGCTATGTCGCGCCCTCTGGCACGCAAGCCGCGGCGGGCGCAGGCGGCGATGCGCCCGTGACGCTGGCCGCAGCGAATGCTGGCCTGCAAGACATGATCGCAAAGTGGGACAGGCCCGTCGAGATTGTTCAGCAGGTTGCCCAGCCCGCGCAGAACGCGCCCGAGATGGCCCCCGCGTTGATGCCAAGCCCCGAGCGTTCCGTTCTCGAGCGGCCCGGGTTGCAACGCCCTTTGGCTGGCGATGCACCTGCCTTGCCCGACATAGACCAAACCACGGCTCCCAAGCCGAAACTGGCAGAACTTCGACCAAAGCTGCGGCCAGCGGACAAGCCTCTTGCACAGGCAAAGCCGGTGCAGGCGAAAAAAACCCCTGCGCCCAAGCCCGGTCAAAAGAAATCCGCACAACCGGCAGCCCCTCAAAAAGCGGCCGGTGCTGGAGCCAAGCAAGCGACAACAGGCGGCGGCACAGGCGTTGCACCAAAAGCCAGGACAGGAAATAATAAAAATCTCATGGCGTCTTGGGGGGGGCAAATCCGCAGCAGCATCGAACGACGCAAACGCTATCCTGCGGGGACGCGGGCCAGTGGAACTGTGACGCTGGCCATTTCGGTGCATGTGCGTGGTGCGATTGTTGGTGTGTCGATGGTCAGGTCTTCTGGTGTCCCGCAGATCGACCGTGCGGCGATTTCAGCTGTAAAATCCGCGCGCGTCTCGGCTGCACCCAAAGGGCTCGCAACAGGTGTTCACACGTTTACGATACCTATGAAATATGCGCCCTAAGTAGCTGATTAAACGCTATTCTAACGTAGATCGTTCGACCGCGATCAGCCCAAGAGTACGCGCAGTTGCGAGGGCAAGAACCGGGCTATCCGGGCCGCCACTGGTCGTTTGATAGATGCGCATTGCTTTGCGGGTCGGCGCGTCAAACAGGCCAGAGATTTCTCCGCCATACTCTCCGCGTGCCGCCAATGCGCGCTGTAAGGTTTCTATGAATTGCGGTGTCAGTTGATCTGCGCAGGGCGTTTCAAACCAGTTGTCCTTGCGCTGCGTTACGATCTTTTGGCGTGTTTCGGTGCGGTAGATGGGCAGAGCCTGTATCTCTCCGGTGGTGCTGATCTGCGCAGGCTGCACCTGAACCTGCTCGGTCACAGTCTCGATCACGGCGGGGGACACGGTGCGACCCCAGCAAGATCCGGGCATTGCACCCTCGGGCCCTTGGGTGGTGGCCTCGCGTACGCCGGGCTCGAATGGCTCTTCGCCAACCGAGGCGATGTCGCATCCCGCTAAAGCTGCAAGGGCGAGCAGCACCGCGCCCCCCTTCAGTATTCCTGATCGTTTGTTGAACTGCACGCGACGCCTTTTGAGGTCTCTTATTTCGCAATATCCTAGCCCGCTTTTTACGCGCTGCCTAGACGATTGGACCGCCAAGGTCCGGTTTGGATAAAACCTGCGGCATCAGGGCCGCAAAAGGGGCTGGCGAAGGGGGGAATGCCTGTCTACATATGGGCCGACAATTTAATGCAGAAGGGGTCAACATGGCCAAAATCACCTACGTAGAACACAACGGCACCGAGCATGTGGTCGATGTGGCCAATGGCATGACCGTCATGGAAGGCGCGCGTGACAACAACATCCCAGGGATCGAAGCCGATTGTGGCGGGGCCTGCGCGTGTTCCACATGCCATGTTTATGTCGATGCGGCCTGGACGGACAAAGTACCGGCCAAGGAAGACATGGAAGAAGACATGCTTGATTTTGCGTATCAGCCTGACCCTGAACGCTCACGTCTGACCTGCCAGATCAAGGTGACAGATGCACTTGACGGCTTGCGCGTCCAGATGCCCGAAAAACAAATCTGATGTTGGCGGGAGCGCGGCGTCTGCTGGTGCACCTGATCAAACAAATGACGCGCCGCGCATGGCCGATCTTGTGCGCGGGGCTGATCGCGCTGGTTCCGGGAACGCTGGCGGCGCAGACGGTCGTGTCAGCACGCTATAGTGACGCGACAACGCGCTATGATCACGGCGTGTTGGGCGATGCCATAGAATGGGGTACGCTCGAGCTAGGCCTGAGTGACGGCGTGACACGCCGGTTTGTTTTGCCCCAGACGCTTGTGTTCGAAGACACAACGCCACGGCTGGTTGATCTTGATGCAGACGGATCCCCCGAAGTCATCGTGGTAGAAAGCAGCCTCACGCTTGGCGCGCGGTTGGTGGTCTACGGGCCTCAGGGCAGGCTTGCCATGACGGATCACATCGGCCGCAAAAACCGCTGGCTTGCCCCGGTGGGTGCGGCAGATTTTACCGGTGATGGCAGATCTGAGATTGCAATGGTCGTCACCCCCCATCTTGCGGGCAGACTGGTGCTTTTGGCCTATGATGGCTCGTCGCTGACAGAAATCGCCATGACCGAGGGCCTGACAAACCACCGTATTGGCGACCCGGAAATTGCCGGTGGCATTCGCAGCTGTGACGCTGCCCCCGAAATCGTTCTGGCCCAAATGCCATGGCCTCGCTCTGGCATGGCACCGATGGTTGCGGTCAGATATTCCGATGGCAACCTCGAAACCACGCCCTTCGCAGCCCCCTTTACCCAAGATAACATCGCCCAAGCCCTAAGCTGCGCCATAGCGCCTTCCTAAAGCCCGCTTCCCTATTCCAAATGGTTCAAAATCCTGGGGGTCCGGGGGCTAGCCCCCGGTCCGGTGTTGGCCTAGTCGAGCGCCCGCCAGCCAATATCGCTGCGGAAAACCCCTTCGGGCCAGTCAACCG
>JAGXHC010000145.1 GCA_024636405.1 Sulfitobacter sp.
CGACGCTGACCTATAGCAATGCACATTCAATGATTCGTCGGTGTATAACACGCATCCGACAGGTGCATGCAAACAGGTCGCCACATGGCGCAGCCCGTAAGGGGTGCAGGATCATGGATGGCGACGTGAAAGAAAAGCCGGACAGCCCATTATCCGCGCGCTGCAATGCAGCGTTCATTCCGGATGGGTTCCCACGGCGCAAAAAGGAGACCAGATGAACATACTTCTTATCGGGTGTGGCAAGATGGGCGGCGCGATGTTGCGCCAGTGGACCAACGACACCAACAACCAGTTCACGGTTGCCGATCCGGCGGCAGCGGGGCTGCCTGCGGGCGTCACCCTTGTGTCGACGCCGGCAGAATTGGCCGCAGAAACCTTTGATGTGGTAATCATTGCGATCAAACCGCAGATGATCGCAGAGGTTTTGCCGGGCTTCGTTCATTCGCTTAAGCCCGGTGGATGCTATGTATCGATCGCCGCCGGGTGTAGTGTGGCCACGATTGCGGGCGTGGTAGGGGACGCGGCGATTATTCGCGTCATGCCGAACATGGCGGCAATGGTCGGACTGGGCGTTTCAGGGCTTTATGCCAATGACAACTGCACGGAAATGCAAACCGCAAAGATCACCGCGCTGATTGAACAGACCGGGACCTGCATTGCGCTGGCCAGTGAAGATGAAATTGACCGCCTCACTGCGGTCAGCGGCAGCGGTCCGGGGTATATCTTTGAGGTGATGCGCAGTTATGTAGAAGCTGCCAAATCCGTTGGATTTGATCAGGACACGGCGCGAAAATTGGTGTTTGATACCATTTCAGGCAGCGTCGAGGCGGCGCGGCAGTCGGATCAATCATTGGAAGAGTTGCGACAATCCGTGACCAGCAAAAACGGCACGACACAGGCCGGTCTGGAAGAGCTGATGCGCGGTGGCGAGTTGGACAAGTTATTCAAGAACACGGTCAAGGCTGCATATGCGCGTGCTGGCGCATTGAAATGAAAAGCGGCGTGAAGCCAGAAGAATTCAGGAGATGAACACCGATGAATGAGATGATCACAGACCCCAAATCGTCAGATACAGATGTGGCGGCTGTCGTGGCTGACCTTGGACAGCGCGCCAAGGCGGCGGCGCGCGAGCTTGCATTGGCATCAACCAAACAGCGAAATCTGGCACTTTGCGAAGCCGCCAAGGCCCTGCGGGCACAGACATCCGCTATTTTGGACGCGAATGCGCGCGATCTTGATGGGATCCGGAACAGCAACAAGGACGCGGCCTTTATCGACCGGCTGACGCTGACCAAAGCCCGTGTAAGCGACATGGCAGACGCAGTTGATGCGATTGCCGGACAGCAAGACCCCCTTGGTCGCACGCTTGCAACTTTTGATCGGCCAAATGGATTGAAGATCAACCGCGTCAGCGTTCCGATTGGCGTGATTGCAATGGTATATGAATCACGCCCGAATGTGGGATCTGACGCAGGCGCGCTTTGTATAAAGTCGGGCAATGCCGTCATCCTGCGCGGTGGGTCGGAAAGCCTGCATTCATCGCGCGTAATCGTTGCGTGCCTGTCACAGGGCCTGAAAGCTGCGGATCTGCCCGAAGACGCCGTTCAACTGGTCGACACGCGCGACCGCGAAGCGGTCAAGCTGTTGTTGCACAGCACCGAGACCGTCGATCTGGTCATTCCGCGCGGCGGCCGTGGGTTGGTATCGTTGGTACAGCGCGAGGCGCGGGTGCCAACGCTGCTGCATCTGGACGGCAATAACCACACCTATATCCATGAGAGCGCCGATATTGAAATGGCAATCGGGATTGTGCGCAATGCCAAGATGCGCCGGACCGGCATCTGCGGCGCCACGGAATGCGTTGTCATAGACCGCACCCTTGCGTCCGACGTTTTGCCGCGTCTTGCCGCAGCGTTGGATGACTGCGAATTGCGCGGCGATACCGAGGCGCGCAGGATACTGCATGCAATGGGAGAGGCCGCTGATACCGACTGGGATACGGAATACCTGAGCAATATTCTGTCGGTGAAGGTTGTCGATGACCTGCGGCAGGGGATCGCTTTTGTGCAAAAGCATTCGTCGGGCCATACGGACGCCATCATCGCAGAAGATCTCGATGCGGCGAAATCCTTTATGACGGCAATCGATTCAGCAGTTGTAATGCACAACACCTCTACGCAGTTTTCAGACGGCGGAGAGTTCGGCATGGGCGCCGAGATCGGCATTGCAACGGGAAAGATGCATGCCCGTGGCCCGGTCGGAGCGGAACAGTTGACCAGCTTTAAATATCTGGTGTACGGCGACGGACAACAACGGCCCTGATTTTTGGCGGGGCGCACGGGGGCGGCCTTGCCCCCGTGCGCGGTTGTCGGCATGTTCTGAAATAATGTGTCGCCAGTTGGCGCACGCCCGCGGCTCAGACCGCGTTTTCCAGTACAACAAGGCAAGGTCACTGACATGATTGGCGTGCATTCGATACCGGACGGGTTTTCGCCAGAAGAATGTGGTCGCATCCTCACCGCCAGAAATTCCGCGCCGACGAATGAGGCCTTGCTGGTCGGCCAGAACCGAGACCACAACCTGCGCCGTGCCAACCTTGTCTGGCTGGATGATGTCGCTGATATGGCATGGGTCATGGACCGCCTGATCACGCTGGTGCGCAGATCCAATGCGGAACTGTTTGATTTCGATCTGCGTGAATTCGCGGAAAGCCCCCAGATCGCCAGCTACGGTGCCGCTCAATCCGGGCATTTTGCGTGGCATGCTGACATTGGCGACGGACCGATGGCGCGCAAACGCAAGCTGACGCTGGTGGTGCAACTCAGCGAACCGGCATCCTACGGCGGTGGCAATCTGGAAGTCATGCCGGGCGCACATGTCATCGCCGCCAATCGCGCACATGGAAGCGTCACTGTGTTCCCCAGTTTTCAATTGCATCAGGTGACGCCAGTGACACGCGGCACCCGCCATTCCTTGACGGTCTGGGCGCATGGTCCTGCCTTTCGCTGAGCGTCGCCAATCGGCGAACGTGCAATTTCAATGGACCTTTCGGTACGCCATCCGGAACTGCGGAATATGTTGGACTTTGCAGCCATAGTTGGCACATTGGGCGGCAGGGACAGGGTGGGCTGGGCAATGACAACGGCAAATGCGACAGACGCAGACGATACCACCAGAATGAAGTTTTCGGAACTGATCACGCTAAGCCTGCAACTTAATGGGCGGCTTGATCTGCTTTGGCAGCGGGTGCTCTATTCCCACGCGGCGATCATCGGTGTGATGGTGTTCTTCGGCTCTTCAGAATTGCTCTATGCGGTGCCACGAATTCTGGTTTTCAGCTTCTATACCGCGAATACCATCATCACTATTTATGCCTTTTCAGAAACGTTGTTGGGCCTGCGTGCCGTGATCGAAGACCTCAGGGCGATGCAGGACGGAGAAGCGCAAACCTAGGTGCAGGCCTGGATATTCTCGCGCAATTACGATCGCCATTCGATGGTGCGGCTGGCCATCCTTGGGGTCACTTGGCTTTTGCTGGGGTATCTTCTGATCCTGCCGCTGATTTGAGGGATTGCTGACATGCTGAAGTGGATAATCGCTGTACTTGCCCTGGCCGGTGCCGCCATCGCCGAGCCGTCAAAACGGTATGAGATTTACGACAACGAAGGCTTCAAGGCACCGCAGATCGCGTTTACCGTCGAGGTGCCTCAAAGCTGGTCGGTGAGCGGGAAAATCTCCTGGCTTAAGCCGTGTAGCGGCAATGACCATTACGAGCTGATCTTTACCGCCCGGTCGCCGGACGGGCGCAGCGGGTTCCGCATCATGCCGGGGTATCAATTGCTTTGGATGGAACCTGTCGTGACCGGGTTCGAACCTGCACTGGCCCAGATTTTCGTCGCCCAATTGGAGGCAGAGCGAAATAATTTAGCGACCCAGTGGCGCGGCTCGAACTGTCACGTGGTTCGAACAACCGGCACGCCTCAGATGATCCAGGCGCTGCTGGTCGGAAAGCGTCCCGCAGGTGCGCAGGTCATCAAAACGGAGCCGGACGCGCAAAAGCTTTTGCAATACAAACAGCAGTTCGATGCGCCGCAGCAGGGAATGCAGATATTCTATGACGCGCAGCTTGTGACGTTGCGATATCCGCTGGGTGGCACAGAGGTAGAGGAAACCGCCTCGCTTTCTTGGTATACATTCCAGCTTGATCCGCTGCCGGGTGGGGCGGGCACATTTTATCAGCAAACGGTGGTGGAGCAGTTTCGGCTGGGCTGGATCGCGCCCGAACGCCGCACCGAAGACGAGGCAGCACTTGCGGCCATTGCGGCCTCTTTCAAAGTTGATCCAAATTGGCAGTCCGAGATTACGCGCTTTCACAGCGAAGTCGCCGAAGCCAATCGCAAGGCACAGGCCGAAAACGCCCGCATCTCATCCGAAAACTGGAAGGCCGCTCAGGAACGCCGCGAAAGACAGCATCAGGAATTTATGACCGGGGTTCTGGGACTACCCTAGTTTGCGCACATCGGGTCAGGCAAGCCGCGCTACGGCGTCACCATCCTGATCAGGACCGGCTCGATTGTGTCGCGCATTGATTTGTCGGCGACAGAGTTCTTTAGGATCCGCTTTACATCCTGTGGCGTCTGCGCGTTGTCGCGCTGCATCAGCGCCATGACATCCATCAAGGTCCGGCTCTGGCATTTGCCGCGTTTGTAGATCCAATAGGGCTGCGCGCCATCGGCGACGCCGGTTTCTTGCAAACCGCAGCGGCGATAGGGGGCGGTGTTGTGCCAGAACAGAGACATCATATCCGCCAGCGCCGAACTGTCGTCGGCGAAATAGCTGTGCGCCAGCATATCTTCGCCCAGTTCCGACATGTCCACGCTGTCGATGTTTTCGTCCACTAGCACGTATTCGCCACCCTGACCCGCGCGTGGTGCATTGCCGTGCAGTCGGCGCGACGATTCCAGCGCCCAATCCTGATCGGATGCATAAAGCGTCAGACGCCGCGCAATGGGTCGGATCGTCTGGATCATCTGTGCAAAAAGTCCCGCATCCACATCGGGTGCCGCGAACAGAATTTGCCCAAAGATCGGTTTCGACGCGGGCGTCAGATCATGGCGCACCGCCATCAGTTCCAACGCGTCCGTCAGCGCACGGTTGCCCATGGAGTGCGCAACGATATGGATGGTGCCGGCCCCGGACCGCGCCACCAGATCCTCCAGGAACCGCGACAGCCTGCGCCCGCTCAGCCGTACCACGGCGGTATCGGCGATATAGCCCATGGTGCTCCCGGCCGAGGGCCAGGAATACAGCACCGGCAACCCGGCATAGTTCATGTCATATGAAATTTGCGCCGCACGTTTTGCGGCCTGTTCAAAGCCGACGTTGTAGCCGTGGATGAAAACAAAGAGATCTTTATTCGGTTTCGCCTCAAGCCGTGCGTTCATCTGGTTATAAAACACGCCTTCGTCCACCGGCGTCACAGATTGCAAAACGACATGTTTGGCCGGGTTCGGACCAAATTCCAGCTTCCAGATTGACGGACTTTCGACCAGACCTTTTGTGTGGGTGTCGGGGATCGTGACCATGGCCAACCCCAGTTCCAGATCGGCCCGGCCTGCGTTGTAGAATTTAGCCGGATCAGGGTCTCCGCTCCGGCTGCGGTCGGTGGCATAAAAGACCTCCACTTCGCGGTATCCTTCGCCAGCGCCGCGCGTGTCGCTGATCGGGACGTCGGCTGCGTCGCGTGCGGCCTCGCGGTATTGTGCTGCGTCGGCGGGGTTGTCCATCAGATCGCTGAGCGCGGCTAAATCGGTCAGCGTTTTGCTGAGCACCGTCGCGGGCTGCCCACCGTCGCGCTGCTCGTTCAGAATTGTCAAAAGCAACGCGCGGGCATCACGCAGCCGGCCGATCGCCTGGAACAGATCCGCCGCCTCGCGATAAAGCGGGATCGGGTCAATATCGAGCAGATCGCGGTACCGTGCGGCAAGGGCCGCCGCCTGCGCCAAAGCCTCGCCCGCGTCTTCGGGCCGCTCCAGCTTTTGCAGCAATTGTGCCTTCAGAACGACCAGGTCGAAAATCAGCCGGGGATCGCTTTCGCCGCTGGCCTGTGCTGCAAGTCGTGTTGCGTCAATTTCAATCAGCGCGGCCGAGGGGTCTTCGACCGCCAATGTGTCGATCTGCATGGCCCTCAGGAAAATATCCTGCGCCGCAAGCGGGCTTGCGACCATGATCAGCGCAAGGAGCATCATCCGGGTTGAGACCATTTGGTTCGACACCCTCTTTAATTGAAACGGCATCCATGCAGCTTATGCGCGCCGTCTGAAAAGTAAACGGTGCTGCTCAAAAGACTCGGCAGAATGCAAATAGATGATAGAGTGAACACAATTTTAATGATGATTGTGCATTTTTTGGGGGCAGAATGGGCCGGTTTCTGGCTTGTGTGATGCTGGCGGTCTGCTTGGGACAGACTGCTGCGGCCGAAACCCGCGCGCTTTTGATCGGCGTGTCGGACTATGACGATTCAATCGGCTTTGCAGACCTCAAAGGGCCCGCCAACGATGTGCGCCTGCTCAACAGCGTGTTGCGCGGGCGCGGGGTCACGGACATAAGGATTCTGGCTGACGGGGTCGCGGGCGGCACGGTTCCGACGCGTGCGGCAATCCTCGATGCGTTCAAAGTTTTGTCGCAAACCGTGCGGAGCGGTGATTTTGTCTATATTCATCTGTCAGGCCACGGCACACGACAGACC
>JAGXHC010000146.1 GCA_024636405.1 Sulfitobacter sp.
GAAGCAGTTCAAGTTGCGGACCGCCCCCCTCGTACCCCCGATTCCACAACCAGGCATGATCAGAGGCCAGCAGCGCCACGCGCCCTTCGTCTACACGGTTCAAAACCAGCAGCGGGCGGCCATCAACGCCCTCCATCACCACATTTCCCTGTGGATCGGTCACGTCGATCTGGCGCAACCAGCGGCCCCAATCACCGTTGCCGGGCAATCCCGCCGTAACAGGGTGGCGCTGGCCAAGGTCGCTGACCTTGGGCAGATAGGGTTGCTCAATCACCCGCGCTGTGGGGGTGGCGGGCAGAACCAGACCCAGAGGCGAGCGATAAAGGCTGTCGGCGCTGGCATAATCGGGACCGGCCGCGACCAGAACGGCACCGCCCTTGCGCACGTAATTCGCGACATTCTCAAGGTAAAGCGCAGGCAGGATGCCGCGTCGTTTATATCGGTCAAAGATGATCAGATCGAAATCGTCGATCTTGTCCATGAACAATTCACGCGTCGGAAAGGCGATCAGTGAAAGTTCGTTCACCGGCACGCCGTCCTGCTTTTCGGGCGGGCGCAAGATTGTGAAATGGACAAGATCGACGGAGCTGTCTGACTTTAGCAGGTTGCGCCACGTGCGCCCGCCGGGGTGCGGTTCACCCGAGACCAGCAGAACGCGCAGACGGTCGCGGACGCCGTTCATCTGGATCAGCGCGGCATTGTTTCGGTCCGTCAATTCGCCGTCTGCAAGCGGAAGGGAAAAGCGCAGGACGTTGCGTCCGCCATGCGGCAGGGTCACGGGCAGGTCAATGTCCTGACCCACCGGCACGCGAAAGCGCTGTTCCGCTTCGCCGTCCACCGAAATATCAAGTTCCGCCAGACCGTCGCTGTCAGGTGCGGCCCCCAGATCGTCGATCCGCAGGGTCAGCGTGACAGGTTCGCCAATGATGGCAAAGGCGGGTGCGTTGCGCACACTGAGCCGCCGGTCCCAGTCGTCTTGTTCGCCCGTCAGCAGCAGATGCAACGGCGCAGGCAGATCCACGGGCAGGTCGGCGTCATGCACGCGCCCGTCGCTGACAGCGAGGATACCTGCGATGCGCGCGCGCGGCTCTTCGGCCAGCGCTTCGGCGATTGCGGCCATCAATTCCGTGCCCAGATCGCCAGCGCCATCGGTCACTGAAATCCGCCGTAATTCAGTGTTGGGACGCGCGGCAATCTGCGCAGAAAGGGCGGTCACTGCGGCTTCTGTCTGTGACGGGCGGTTGCCCAGTTTCTGACTGGCGCTGCTGTCTTCGACCAGCAGCACGATATCGGTCAGGGGCGCGCGGTCTTCTTGCTGGACAGATGGCCCCGCCAGCGCACCAAGCACCACCAGCGCCGCCAGCGCCCGCAGCGGCCAACCATTCAAGCCGCGCAACAGCGCCAGCATCACGCCAAGTGCTGCGATCACGGCGACCATGATCAGCAGAGACAGCGGGATCAGCGGGTCAAAGACGATGCTTGCGGTCATTGGCCCAGCCTGTCCAGAAGTGCAGGCACGTGGACCTGATCAGATTTATAGTTCCCGGTCAGCACATGCATCACGAGGTTGACACCAAAGCGAAAGGCCAACTCGCGCTGTCGGTCGCCGGAAAAACCACGCCCGATAGGAAGCAGCGGCGCCCCATCGTTGCGCACGGCCCAGGCAGCGGCCCAGTCGTTGCCGCCAATCACCACTGGCGTCACACCGTCGTTGAGATTGCGAAACGGCATGCCCTCGACCTGTTCGGCGTCGGGTGCTGCGGCTTCGACCCAGACGTCGCGGCTGCTGTGGCGGCCGGGAAAGTCCTGTAGCAGGTAAAAAGTACGCGTCAGCACATGATCCGAAGGCAGCGGTTCAAGCGGTGGGATGTCCAGCGGCGCTGCAAGTTCCTGCAATTTGCGCCCGTTTGGGCTGGCGGCACCATAGCGCGCGATGTCAGCGTCGCGCGTATCAAACAGGATCAACCCGCCTGATCGCAGGTATTCATTCAGCTTGCTATAGGCCGCGTCGGACGGGCGCGGTTGATCAGGGGTGATAGGCCAGTAAAGGATGGGAAAGAACGAAAGCTCATCTGTCTCCAGATCGACGCCGGTCGGCAGCGCGGGTTCAACGGAGGTGCGAAAGAAAAGCGTATCTGATAGTCCGACAAGCCCTGCATGGGCGACCTCGTCCAGTTGCGTGTTGCCGGTCAGCACATGGGCAAGCGACATTTCCGATGTCGCAGTGACGGCAAAGGTATCCGCATCGGCCTGTGATTTGGTCTGGGCATCCAGCGGCGAGGCGTGCATCAGGGGCACCAACAGCAGCGCCACCACCAACGAAGCATTGCTGCGCGCCAGCAGCCGACCCGACAGCGCCAGCGATGCCACCACATCCGCCAGCAGCAGCAAGATCGAGAGGCTCAGCAGCCAGCCTGCCACGGGTTGTTCGGGCGCCACAATCAGACCATGCACCGTCACATCGGCAGGCCAGGTCACAGGGGTCAGTGTGTCGTCTGATTGAAATACATTGCGCGCCAAACGCCGATCACCGGACCCGTAAATTCCCGGACGCAGGGCAGGGCCGGCAGGATCGGCCAACAACGCCTCGCCCGCGACACCGGGCAAATTGCCTGCATCCGACAGCGTCCCGTATCCATCCATGATCCGCAACGGTGTCCAGGTCGTACCTTGCAGGCTGACCGCATCCGGGGTTGTGGCGGCAGCGGACACAGCAAGCCGTTCCATCATCTCGACAAAAAGCCCCGACAGCGGCAGGGTGGACCATTCCGCCGTGGCCGTGACGTGGAACAAAACAATCTGGCCCTGTCCCACGGTCTTGCGCGTTACCAGCGGCGTGCCATCGCTGAGCGATGCAATGACCCGATCAGCGAGCGTTGGATCGGGCTGGGCGACGACCTGCGATGACACGGTGACGTCATCCGGAATTGCCAGCCCGAAAAATGGCGAAGTATCGCGGAAAGGGGCAAGCGATTTCGGCGCGCCCCAACTCATCGCGCCGCCAACGCTACGGCCACCGGCGCGCAGGCGTACCGGCATCAGCGGGTCTTCATCCGTGCGGCTGATATCACTGGCGGCAATGCGCGGACCGGCAAAGCGAACCAGCATGCCACCCTGTTCGATCCAGTCGGTCAAGGGGGTGGATTCGGCTTCTGACAAAGTAGCAATATCGGCCAGCACGATCACGTCTGGATTGGCGGGAAGTATGTCAGACAGGGAGCCGTCGATCAGGTCTGCGGTGGGGGCCAGCGCCTGTTCGATATAATGCAGCGGCGACAACAGTTGCAGACCTTCGCGCTGGTTACCGCCGCCGACCAAGGCCACTTCGCGCCGCCGCAGGGCGTCATCCACCAGCGTCATCGCCCCCGCAGAGCGTTGCCCGGCGATAGAAAACGATGTCACCCGCGCGCGCAATTCGGCAGGGAGTGACAATTCGGTTGTCGCGCTCACGGCGCCTTCGTCAAAGGTTGCGGTGGCACGCGCGAGGATACGGGCATTGCCTGCCGGATCACGGCCATCGGCCTGCACAATCACCTCACGCTCGGCCCCTGGTGCCGCACGGCTGGTGGTCAGGCTGATGATGCCGTCGCGGTAGGCCGCCGGTGCGATCGCCATCACATTGGCAGCGGTCTGATAGATCTCGACGGTGCCGCGCGCCTGCATCGCATCCAGCAAGGCATCACGTCCGTCAAATTCAAGGCCATCACTGAACCACAGCGTATCGAAGGCCGGAAGATCCGCCACGATCTCGCCCACGCGGTTCACGCTGGCGGGTGCGGGTTGCCACGGCGCTGGCGCAAGCCCCGCCAGCCTGCTGCGCCAGACGTCGGCAGATTGAAACACCGGCACATCGGGCCGGGTCAATGTCAGGAACCCCACGGTGCGCCCGGCGCGCCCGGCGCGGGTCAGTTGTGCCTCTATCGCTTCGGTTTGCTGCGGCCAACGGGTGGCACCGGCCCAAGTGCCGTCCAGCACAATCAGCAGCGGGCCTGTGCCTTCGGCCTGATCCGCCTGCGGGTTCAGCACCGGACCTGACAGGCCGACGATAATCGCCGCAACAGCCAGCATCCGCAGCAGCAGCAGCCACCATGCCGTGCGGTCGGACACGCTTTCGTCGTCCTTCAGGCCAAGCAACAGCGCCACGCCGGGAAACCGCCGCCGGATCGGCGCAGGCGGCACCGCGCGCAGGATCAGCCAAAGGATCGGCAGCGCCAGCAGCGCCGTCAGCAACCACGGCGCTGTAAATCCGATGCCGCCCAATACGGTCATTTCGTCACCCCCGCGCGCGCATCCAGCGCACCATAAAGCCAAAGCAGCCCAGCCTGCGCCGATGCGTCGGTGTGGTGCAGACCATATTGCCAGCCCGTCAACGCGCAAAGCCGTTTAAGGTCCGCCTTGCGTTCTGCCAGCCGTTCCAGATATCGGCCGCGCAGATCATTGGCTTTCAGGGTCTCATGGCTCACGGTGCCGCCGATGCTCTCAAATATGGTGCGCCCGGAAAACGGAAACGCCTCTTCGGATGGATCAAGAACATGGCACAGGACGCCGCGCACGCCGCGGTCTGCCGCCTTGGTCAAGGCGGTCTGTACGCCGTCGATATTACCCATGAAGTCGGATATGAACACCGCTCGCGCATGCGGGATCATCGCGCGGTGTTCGGGAGGCGTATAATCATCGCTGCCGTCACGACAGAACATTTCCGCAAGCCGCAAGATCTGCGGATTGCCGCGCCGGGGTGGCAACGCTGTGCCGGTCAGGCCCACTCGTTCGCCACCGCGTAGCAGCAAAATCGCCAGCGCAAGACCCAGCAGGCGCGCCCGATCGGCCTTTTGCGGAAACTTCGCGGCGGACGCAAAGCGCATGGACGCACCCTGATCGACCCAAAGCATAATGGACTGCGCGATCTGCCATTCGCGTTCGCGCACATATTCATTGTCACCGCGCGCGGAACGGCGGTGGTCAATCGCGCGGCGGCTGTCGCCCATCTGCGCGGGCCGGTATTGCCAGAAATCGTCACCCATCCCGGCACGCCTGCGGCCGTGCGCGCCCAGCAGAACCGCACCGGCCAGATGGTCCGCACGGGCCAGCAAGGCAGGCAGGCGCGCGGCCTGGATTTCGGCATCGGCGCGAAGGGCGGTGGGGTTTGTCACGCGGCGGCCTTTGCCCCGGTCAATGCGGCAGCAGTACTGTCGATCAGCGACTGCAGATTGTCACCGCGTGCACGCGCCGCAAAGTTGAGCGCCATACGGTGGCTTAGCACCGGGCGCGACATATCAATCACGTCTTCAGCAGAGGGCGCAAGCCGACCTTGCAGCAAAGCACGCGCGCGCACAGCCAGCATCAGGGCCTGTGCCGCACGCGGTCCGGGTCCCCAGGCAACGGTTTCACGCACCTGCTGGCTGGCATCGGGATCATCGGGGCGGAACGCGCGCACCAGATCAAGGATCATTTCCACAACGCTGTCGCCCACCGGCATCCGGCGCAGCAAACGCTGTGCGGCGATCAGTTCTTCCGCTGTGAATACGGCTGTGGCCTGCGCTTCATGTTCGCCAGTTGTGGCAATCAGTATCTCGCGTTCGGTCGCGCGGTCAGGGTATTCCACATCGATCTGCACGAGAAACCGGTCAAGCTGCGCTTCGGGCAGGGGGTATGTGCCTTCCTGTTCAATCGGGTTTTGCGTGGCAAGCACGTGAAACGGCATCCCAAGGCTGCGGTCCTGTCCTGCGACAGTCACGGTTCGTTCCTGCATCGCCTGCAGCAACGCGGATTGGGTGCGCGGGCTGGCGCGGTTGATCTCATCCGCCATCAGCAGCTGGCAGAACACCGGCCCTTCGATAAAGCGAAAGGCACGCGACCCGTCAGCGGCGGTATCAAGCACTTCGGAGCCCAGGATGTCGGCGGGCATCAGGTCTGGCGTGAACTGCACACGATTGCCGTGCAGGCCCATAACGGTGCTCAGCGTCTCGACCAACCGGGTCTTGCCAAGCCCCGGCAGACCGATCAGCAGACCGTGACCACCGCACAAAAGCGCTGTCAGCGTCAGGTCCACGACGCGGGCCTGACCGATGAACCGGTTGGTGATAGATGCCTTCGCCTGCACCAGCTTTTCGCCCAACGCTTCGATCTGTGCCACCATGTCGTCCGCTTCGGTCATGACATTTGCCTTCTCTGAGTTATATCGCTTCAATGTAAGTGTATCTCGATGACAGGGAATGACAAAAGACATGAGCGGACAAAAAACCGTGACACCATCTGCAGAAAGCCTTGCTGCGTCGGCAAAAGCCGCCAAAACCCGCGGATTGCCGCCGCTGGAAAAGTGGAACCCGCCCTTTTGTGGCGATCTGGACATGCAAATCAAACGCGACGGGACGTGGTTTTATCAGGGCACGCCCATCGGCCGGATCGAACTGGTCAAGCTGTTCGCGACGATTCTTTGGCGGGAGGGGGACAAATATTTCCTCGTCTCACCGGTGGAAAAGGTCGGCATAACGGTAGAGGACGCGCCATTTGTCGCTGTGGATTTTGAACCGGAGGGTCAGGGGAAGGACCAAGTGCTGACCTTTACAACCAACCTTGATGATACCGCCATCGCGGGGCCGGACCATCCAATCCGCGTGGTCCGCGATGACGACACAGGGGAACCTGCGCCCTATGTGCTTATCCGCCGCAACCTGGAAGCATTGATCGATCGCAAATCCTTTTACCGACTTGTCGATCTGGGCGTACATCATGAAGACTGGTTCGGGGTTTGGTCCGGTGGCGCGTTCTTCGGCATCATCCCGTCCAAGGATCTGCCGCAAGAGACGCGCTGAGCATCTCTCAAGGACGCGGTACGCCGATGAAATACGGCGCGCACCTTTCGCTGCGGCTGAATAAAAATTTCACTGGATGCCGCGGGGCTGATCCTGTGCAGTATAAAAACACTTAGGAACTTGCCTAACTTTTTTCTTGCTTATGCCCCGTGTCACGATTACTTAGGTGCATGGCTAAGTATGATCTTCAACTCAATCTTCACTTCGCAGCGCTCGCTGATCCGACGCGTCGCGCCATCCTCAACCGTCTTGCACGCGGGAAGGCGACAGTCAGCGAACTGGCCGCCCCGCATGACATGGCCCTGCCGTCCTTTATCGGCCACTTGAAAAAGCTTGAAGACGCCGGATTGATCGCCACCAAAAAGCAGGGGCGGGTCCGTACCTGCATGCTTGCGCCTGATGGGTTCATCCCCGCGCAGGAATGGCTGATGGAACAGAAATCAATTTGGGATGGCAGGCTTGACCGTTTTGATGATTATATCCTCAACCTCACGCAGGAGAAAAACCAATGATACTTGATCCTGAAACTGATCTGACTTTTACACGCACACTTCAGGCACCACGGCCCCTTTTGTGGGAATGCTGGACCACGCCAAAACACATCAGAAATTTCTTCGTCCCGCGCCCACACGAAGTGACCGACTGCGAAATTGACCTGCGCGTTGGCGGTCGGTTCAACACAACCTTTAATGTCGAAGGCAATAAGGTGGTGAACGAAGGGGTATGGCTGGAGATCATCGAAAACAAGCGGCTGGTGTTTACGGACGCCTATAGCGAAGGCTGGAAGCCCGCGGCAGACCCGTTCATGACTGCGATCATTGACTTCAAAGACGATGGCAAGGGCGGGACAATCTATACCGCCACAGCGCGGCACCGGTCCAGCGCCGCGCGGCAAAGCCATGAAGACATGGGGTTTCTTGGCGGTTGGGGCACGGTGGCGACACAGTTGGAGGAATACGCCAGATCGCTTTAGGGTGCCCTGCGTTTCACTGGAACGGCGTCGGCGGCATGCCCTTGCCTGCAAACCGTGCCACATCATCCACCCGTTTTGAGCGCGCCGCCGTGGTGCGCGCACCATCAATCCACGCAAGCGCATCGGCGCGCATTTCCGGCGTGTAGGCGTCCCAGCCCGCTTGTGCGCCAGTCTCGTCCAGCGCCTGCGCAAGGTCGTCCGGCAATGGCGTGTCCGGTTGTGTAGGGTCCACCACCATCAATGCGCCTCCGCCCAGTTGGCACCGGTGCCCGCATCCACGGTCAGCTTCACGTCCAGATTTACCACCGGATCAGCGGCATTTTCCATGATGTCGCGCGCAGCAGCAATAAGGGCGTCTTCGGCCCCCTTTTCGACTTCAAACAGCAGTTCGTCGTGGACCTGCAACAGCATCGTCGCGGGAATGCCCTTGATGGCAGCGGGCATGCGGATCATGGCGCGGCGGATGATATCGGCGGCAGTGCCCTGAATCGGGGCATTGATCGCGGCGCGTTGGGCAAATCCGGCGCGCGGGCCTTTCGCGCCGATTTCCGGTGTGTTGATCTTGCGGCCAAACAGGGTCTGAACGTAGCCATGCTCTTTCGCGAACGCCTTTGTGTCGTCCATATAGGTGCGGATGCCGGGGAAGCGTTCGAAATAGCGATCGATAAACCCCTGCGCCTCGGCCCGCGGAATGCGCAGGTTGCGCGCAAGACCAAAGCCGGAAATGCCGTAGATCACACCAAAGTTAATCGCCTTGGCGCGGCGCCGCACGTCGGGTGTCATCTCTTCCATCGGGACGTCGAACATCTCGGAGGCGGTCATGGCATGGATGTCGTGACCCTGCTTGAACGCCTCCTTCAGCGCGGGCAGATCGGCGATATGGGCAAGGATGCGCAATTCGATCTGGGAATAATCAAGCGCAACCAGCGTCTTGCCCGGCTCAGCGACAAATGCCTCGCGGATGCGGCGGCCTTCTTCGGTGCGGATCGGAATGTTCTGCAAATTCGGATCGGTTGAGGCGAGCCGCCCGGTGGAGGCACCAGCAATGGAATAGCTGGTATGGACGCGACCCGTGTCCTTGTTGATGTGATCCTGAAGCGCGTCAGTGTAGGTCGATTTCAGCTTTGACAACTGCCGCCAGTCCAGAATGCGCGCGGGCAGTTCGTGCAAAGTGGCAAGATCCTCAAGCACGTCCGCGCCGGTGGCGTAGGCGCCGGTCTTGCCCTTCTTGCCGCCCTCAAGCGCCATTTCGTCAAACAGGATTTCACCCAATTGTTTTGGCGAGCCTACGTTGAATTTGCGACCTGCCAGTTCGTAAATTTCGTCCTCCAAACCAGCCATCTTTTGGGCAAAAGCGTTGGACATGCGCGAAAGCGTATCGCGGTCTACCTTGATGCCGGAGCGTTCCATCGCGGCCAGCACCGGCACCAGCGGACGCTCAAGGGTTTCATAAACCTTCGTGACCTGCGTGCGGTGCAACTGCGGTTTGAACAACTGCCACAAGCGCAAGGTGATGTCCGCGTCCTCGGCGGCATAGGGGACCGCATCCGTTAGTGGCACCTTGTCAAATGTGACCGCTGATTTGCCTGCACCCAAAAGCGGTTTGATCGGCAGCGGCGTGTGGCCCAGATAGCGCTCGGAAAGGGTATCCATGCCATGCCCATGCAGGCCCGCATGCATCGCGTAAGACATCAGCATGGTATCGTCTATAGGCGCCACGGTGATGCCGATCTGGGCAAAAATCTTGCCATCGTATTTCATGTTCTGCCCGATTTTCAGGATCGCGGGATCCTCCAGCATCGGGGTCAGCATCCTCAGCGCGACTTCGACAGGCAACTGGCCGGGCGCCAGATCATCGGAACCGAACAAGTCTTCGGCACGGCTTTGTTTGTGGATCAGCGGGATATAACAGGCCTGACCGGCCTCCACACACAGCGAGATGCCAACAAGCTCGGCGGTCATTTCATCCAGCCCGGTGGTTTCGGTGTCCACAGCGACATGGCCAACCTCATAGATGCGGTCGATCCACTTTTGCAGGGCGGCGGTGTCACTGACCTGTTCGTAGGTGGCCCGGTCAAAAGGCACGTCGGCGGCCTGTGGTGCATCCGCAGCCACGGGTGCTTCGACGATCACAGGCGCTTCACGGCCCAGCACCTCTGCCACGCGGCGTGACAGCGTGCGGAACTCCATCTCGGCCAGGAAACCCAGCAGGGTATCGGGATCGGGGTCGCGGACTTCCAGATCGTCGATGGTAAAGTCGAGCGGCGTGTTTTCATCGAGCAGGACAAGCCGACGGCTGAGCCTGATCTGGTCCGCATGATTAATCAGTGTCTCGCGGCGCTTGGGTTGCTTGATTTCACCCGCGCGCGCCAACAGTGCATCCAGATCACCGTATTCATTGATCAACAGCGCCGCTGTTTTTATCCCGATGCCGGGCGCGCCGGGGACGTTATCCACCGAATCGCCTGCCAGCGCCTGAACGTCCACGACCCGTTCGGGAAAGACCCCGAACTTTTCAAACACACCGTCCCGATCAATGCGATTGTTTTTCATTGCGTCGAGCATTTCGACACCGTCGCCGACCAGCTGCATCATGTCCTTGTCAGAACTGATGATCGTGCAGCGGCCCCCGGCCTTGCGTGCCTGAACGGCAAGGGTGGCGATAATATCGTCGGCTTCAAAGCCTTCCTTTTCCTTGCATGCAATGTTGAACGCCTCGGTCGCGGTGCGGGTCAGCGGGATCTGCGGGCGCAACTCCTCCGGCATCGCCTCGCGGTTGGCCTTGTAAAGGTCGTACATATCATTGCGGAAGGTATGGCTGCCCTTGTCGAAGATCACGGCGACATGGGTGGGGGCGTCGGGCCCGGTGTTGCCCTCTACGTAGCGGTGCAGCATGTTGCAAAACCCGGCCACCGCCCCGATCGGCATGCCGTCTGACTTGCGGGTAAGCGGCGGCAGCGCGTGATACGCGCGAAAGATAAAGGCAGAGCCGTCGATCAGATGCAGATGATGGCCTTTGCCGAAAGTGCCGGACATGGGGGCGCTCCTGTTATTTGGGCCCTTTGTGCCACGAAGCCGGAGGCGCTGCCAGACGCCAATCACGCTGTGGGCGTGTCAGGTCTGATAGAGCCAGTAGGACAAGCTGACCGAAGCGGCCATCGGCGTCCAGACACCAAAGCGCAGGCCAGCCGCACGGATCATGCGCCCAACCCAGTCGTTACAAGTGCGCGTAATATCAAAGCGACCATGGGCCGGATAAAAACTGTCAAAATCGTTGTAGCCGTTGATCGCAATGGCCGGGCTACCGTCAAAGCTGTTTGCGATGGCGTCCATCAGCGCGGTGTATTGGGCTGCGGTCATGTTCAGCGGACGAATGCGCAGATCCGTCGGCAGGTCCCCGGCAAGGTCCACACGCATCACAGACGCGTCGCCCGTGACACCGCGCCAGACGGCGCGCGCGTTCACGTCGCGGTACGTGCCGGTCGTGGTATAAAAATCGCGGCCGCCCCACCCCATGACAAGCCACCGCGCCTGTGGGTGGTCAAGATCGAAACCATCTGCACGCAGGAAGGCGAAGTGTTCACGGGTTTGCGCATCCAGTGGCAGCAGGAAGTCGTAGTGAATCGGCCCGCGCACCAGCAGCACGCGGTGCGACCTGGGCGCGGCCTGATGCGTTGTATCGGATGGCGGAACATGGGCGATGGCCGCGCCGATCATGGCCGCGATGACAAAGGCCAGCGGCAGTGCGATCAGCGTAAAAAGAAGGCGGCGGAAAAACGACCTCAGACTTTGCCCTCAAAATCGCTGTGCACAAATTTGCAATCACAATAGCCGCATTCGACCCAGCCTTTGTCCTGCGGTATCTGCAACCAGACGCGCGGATGGCCAAGCGGCCCGCCGGTCCCGTCGCAGGCCACGCGCCAAGTGTTGACGATGCGGGTTTCGGGCGCTGCTGGCAGGGTCATGGGCTGTCCTTGGGATGAATGGCGGGGCCGGTGCGTTTCAGGCCCTTGTTACTGTCTCTTATACACATCTGACGCTGCC
>JAGXHC010000147.1 GCA_024636405.1 Sulfitobacter sp.
AGGCGATGGAGACGTCGATCACCCCGCTGATGGAAGCGGTCTGGTCCAAGCGACGCATTATCGAGGTCTATCTGAACGTGGCAGAGTTTGATGAGGGCGTGTTTGGCGTCGGCGCGGCGTCACGACATTATTTTGGCGTGGCGGCGTCAGATCTTAGCGATGTGCAGGCCGCGCGACTGGCCGCAATTTTGCCATCGCCCAAGACCCGATCTGCGTCCAACCCCAGCAAGTTCGTGCGCAAACGGGCGGCACAGGTGCGCGACGGGGCAGCAACTATACGCGCGGACGGGCGCGCGGCATGTTTCGAGAGTTGAAAATCATTGCGGCGCAGGGCATGGAAGGGAACCACCCCTTTGCACCGGAACTGTTATGATGGCCCGATTGTTTCACGTCCCCCTATCGCCTTTTTGTCGAAAGGTTCGGCTGAGCCTTGCCGAAAAGAAGATCGAGGTGGAATTGGTTGAAGAGCGTTATTGGGAGCTGGACCCCGATTTCCTGCGGCGCAATCCCGCCGGTAAAGTGCCGGTACTGCGTCTGGACGGGCTGATGATGGCCGAAAGCGCTGCGATCTGTGAATATATCGAAGAGACGCGCGGCGAGCCGTCGCTGATGCCAAAAGACCCGGTGCAGCGGCTTGAAGTGCGGCGGTTGGTCAGCTGGTTCGACGACAAGTTCCACGGCGATGTGACATCAAAGCTGCTGTATGAGCGGGTCAATAAAAAGATGATGAAACAGGGGTATCCTGATAGCAAAAACGTCAAGGCGGGTGCCAAGGCGATCAAATATCATCTGGATTACATGGCTTGGCTGCTGGATCACCGGCGGTGGCTGGCGGGGGATGTGATGACGCTGGCGGATTTCGCGGCGGCGGCGCATTTGTCGAGTCTGGATTATATCTCGGATGTCGATTGGAACCGGAGCGAGGTCGTGAAGGACTGGTATGCCAAGATCAAATCGCGGCCGGCATTCCGGTCACTGTTGGCGGACCAGGTGCCGGGATTTCCACCGCCCAAGCATTATAACGACCTCGATTTTTAAGCGAGGGTCGGCACAGTGACGGTGTGTTTTGACCCCCCGGAATGTCCCAGACCGAAAGTGTTATGCAGATCAAAGCGCGGATCATAGAACGGGCGCTTGCCGAAGGGTTTGTGGCGGCACGGGTGTGCCGACCGGACGCCGTGCCTGAGGTGCCGGAACGATTGGCGGCGTTTGTGCAGGCAGGGTATCACGGTCAGATGGGGTGGATGGCCGACCGGATGCAATGGCGCGGCAACCCTGCGGCACTGTGGCCCCAGGCGCGGTCGGTGATCATGCTGGCCGAAAGTTATGCACCAAGCCATGATCCGCTGGCCGTGTTGGCGCAGCCGCAGAAAGGCGCCATTTCCGTCTATGCGCAGGGTCGTGATTACCACGACATCGTCAAGAAGCGCCTGAAGCGGCTGGCGCGTTGGATGGTTGAGGAAACGGCGTGTGAGGTGAAGGTTTTTGTGGATACCGCACCCGTGCCGGAAAAGGCGCTGGCACAGGCGGCAGGGCTGGGATGGCAAGGCAAGCACACCAACCTGCTGAGCCGGGATTTTGGGAATTGGACCTTTTTAGGGTCTGTTTTCACGACGCTTGATCTGGCCCCGGACCCGGCGGAGGTTGATCATTGCGGATCGTGTCGGGCCTGTCTGGATGTCTGTCCCACCGACGCATTTACCGCGCCTTATCAGCTTGATGCGCGGCGTTGCATTTCCTACCTGACGATTGAACACGCAGGTCCGGTTGATCTGGAACTGCGGGCAAAGATGGGAAACCGCATTTACGGCTGCGATGATTGCCTTGCGGTTTGCCCGTGGAACAAATTTGCCGTCGCCGCCAGTGACATGCGCTATCACGGGCGCGAGGTGGCGCCATCGGACCTTGCGGAACTGGCAACGCTGGACGATGCCGAATTTCGTGCGCGATTTTCCGGATCGCCGGTCAAACGGATCGGGCGAGATCGCTTTGTGCGCAATGTGCTTTATGCAATCGGGAACTCCGGCTTGGCGGCTTTGCGGCCAGTCGCACAGTCCCTTGTGGGCGATGCAGATCCCACCGTGGCCGAGGCCGCGCATTGGGCCTTGGCGCGGTTGGCTTGAGAACGCCGCGAACAGGCTGGACCTGACCGCGAATTTGGCTACACCCGACAGAGACCAAAAAGGAGAGACCAATGGCCTTGTTGCTGGGCGTGGATACGGGCGGCACCTATACGGACGCGGTGATATTGCAGGACGAAGACACCGTTATTGCGTCGGCCAAGGCGCTGACCACCCGGCAGGATCTGGCGATTGGGGTGGGCAATGCGGTGCGCGCGGTGCTGTCGCAGGCGGGGGTCACGCCGGGTGATATTTCGCTGGCGTCGTTGTCGACGACTTTGGCCACCAATGCGTTGGTCGAAGGGCAGGGCGGCCGTGTGGCGCTTGTCTATATCGGCTTTCGGGATCGTGATCTGGCGGCGCATGGGCTGGCTGACGCGTTGAAGGGCGACCCCTATGTGATACTGGCCGGTGGTCACGATCATTCCGGCGCAGAAGCCAGCGGATTGGATGAAACGGCCCTAATCGCCTTTTTAGAGACACATCGGCACGATGTAAGCGCATTTGCTGTCGCGAGCCTGTTCGCCACACGAAACCCTGCGCACGAATTGCGCGCTGCCGAATTGGTGGGGGAAATCACCGGGCGGCCCGTTTCCGCGTCGCATCAGCTTTCGGCAAAGCTGAACGGTCCGAAGCGGGCGATGACAGCGGTTTTGAATGCGCGGTTGATCGGGATTATTGATCGGCTGATCGGGCGGGCCGAAGACACGTTGAACGATTTGGGTATTGATGCCCCGCTGATGGTAGTGCGCGGCGATGGGGCGCTTATCTCAAGCGTGCAGGCGCGGGAGCGACCGATTGAGACAATCCTGAGCGGACCCGCCGCATCCATTGTGGGGGCGCGGTGGCTGACCGGGGCCGACCACGCGTTGGTCAGCGATATTGGCGGCACCACAACAGATGTGGCCGTGCTGCGAAACGGGCGCCCGGCGATTGATCCGGCGGGTGCGCGTGTGGGCCCCTACCGCACGATGGTCGAAGCGGTCGCAATGCGCACAACAGGGCTGGGCGGCGACAGCGAGGTGCATTTTATCGCGGAAGGGTTGCAGGGCGGTGTGACGCTGGGGCCAAAGCGGCTGTTGCCGGTGGCGCTGATCGCGATGGAAGCGCCCGACGTGGTTCACGCGGCACTGGATGCGCAACTGCGCAGCGCCATGCCGGGCGAGCATGATGGCAGGTTTGTGCGCGCGGTTCAGGGGCAGGCCACCGAAGGCATCGGCCCGCGCGAGGCAGCGTTGTTGGAGCGGATTGGCGACAAGGTGCAACCGCTTGGTGATGTGCTTCGGGCGCGGGTGGAGCATGGTGCCCTGAAGCGGTTGGTGGAGCGCGGTATCGTCCAGATCGCAGGGGTGACCCCGACGGACGCCAGCCATGTGCTTGGCCGGGTGTTGGTCTGGGATGCCGGGGCGGCGCGCAAAGCGGTGCAGTTGTTCGGGCGTCGGCGCACGGGTGCCGGCAACATGATGTCAACGAGCGAAGACGCGGTGGCGCAGATGATCGTTGATCAATTGACCGATCAAACGGTTTTGGCCTTGTTAGAGACTGCATTCGGCGAAGAGGCGGCGGATTTTGACATGGCGCCCGAGTTTCTGGCCCGGCATGTGCTGATGCAGAAGGGCATGACGCAGTATCGCGGGCTTGTACGGCTGGACACCGGGCTGAATATTCCGGTCATCGGTTTGGGGGCTTCTGCGGTTTGTTATTACCCTGCGGTGGGGCAAGTCGTGGGAAGTGAGATGATCCTGCCGGAGTATGGCGGCGTGGCCAACGCCATCGGTGCCGTTGTCGGGCGGGTGACAATGCGGCAAAGCGGGATCGTCACATCGCCCAGCGAAGGAAAGTTCCGTGTGCATCTGATTGATGGACCGCAGGATTTTGGCGATCAGACTAGCGCGTTGACCTTGTTAGAGACGGTATTGCGCAAAAAAGCGGTTTGCGATGCGCAGGATGCGGGTGCGGCGGATATTCAGGTCACGATAAAGCGAGACGTGCGTACAGCAGGCGTCGAATCGCGGCAGGTATTCATTGAGGCGGAACTTACCGTCGAAGCATCCGGACGGCCACGGGTGGCAGACGGTTAAGGGGCGGGTCCAGGCACGACGTTGATTGGGGACGCCGGGTTGCAGACACCCTCGGGTCAGACCCGAGGGTGTATCGCAGGGTAGCGTTATTCCGCCGCTTCACGGCGGGGCAGCACCCAATCGGCGCGCGGGAAGTGACAGGTATAGCCGTTCGGGACACGCTCAAGATAATCCTGATGCTCTGGCTCTGCCTCCCAGAAATCACCAACCGGTTCGATCTCGGTCACGACCTTGCCCGGCCACAGGCCTGATGCTTCGACGTCCGCTATCGTGTCTAACGCGGTGCTTTTCTGGCTATCATCGACGTAATAGATGGCCGAACGATAACTTACGCCACGGTCGTTGCCCTGCCGATTTTCCGTTGTCGGGTCATGGATCTGAAAGAACAGTTCCAGCAGCGCGCGGTAGCTGATCCGCTCTGGATCAAAGTTCACCTCGATTGCTTCGGCATGGGTGCCGTGGTTGCCATAGGTCGCGTTAGGGACATCACCGCCGGAATATCCGACGCGGGTGCTGATCACGCCGGGGCGTTTGCGGATCAGATCCTGCATTCCCCAGAAACAGCCACCAGCCAATACTGCGCGTTCAGTGCTCATGATACGTTCTCCACTTGATCCAAGTAATCGCCATAACCGTCTGCTTCCATGTCATCGCGGTGCACAAACCGCAAAGAGGCTGAGTTGATGCAGTACCGCAGCCCGCCGCGATCCTGCGGCCCGTCCGGGAACACATGGCCCAGATGGCTGTCGCCATGGGTGCTGCGGACCTCTGTGCGGGTCATGCCAAGCGTGCTGTCGGTCAGCTCTTTTACGTGGGCCTTTTCAATCGGCTTGGTAAAGCTGGGCCAGCCGCAGCCGGATTCAAATTTGTCAGCCGAGGCAAACAGCGGTTCGCCAGAGACGATATCGACATATATCCCCGGTGCCTTGTTGTTCAGCAGCTTTCCTGAACCGGGCCGTTCTGTCCCGCTTTGCTGCGTGACATGGAATTCTTCGGACGACAGGGCAGCGATGGCGTCAGGGTTCTTGGCATATTTGGGCATGGTGATCCTCCTGTGTAGCTTCGCCACATTAGATGGGTCTGCCGCGCGAAATTCAAAGTGTTTGTGTCAGCCTGTGCAACTCTATGTGATCCAATTGCGTATCTTGCGTGTAAGAACCTTTGATAAGGAGACATGCTATGCGGTGGATTTTGACGGGTTTTGTGTTTCTTGTCTGGGCTGTGGTGGCCGGTGCGGTGCCGCGCGATATGGAATTTGCCAATATCGACGGTGGGTCGCTGAACCTTGGCGATTGGGCAGGCCAGCCGGTTTTGGTGGTCAATACGGCGTCGCAATGTGGGTTTACCTATCAATATGACGGGTTGCAGGCGCTGTACGACAGTTTCCGTGCGCAGGGACTGGTGGTGCTGGCGGTGCCATCGGATGATTTCAAACAAGAGCTGGCGACGGGCGCGCAGGTCAAGGAATTTTGCGCCCTGAATTTTGCGTTGGATTTGCCGATGACGCAAATCACGCACGTCAAAGGGTCCGTCGCGCACCCGTTTTATAGTGCAGTCAAGGCAGAGACCGGGTTTGTGCCGCGCTGGAATTTTAACAAGGTCCTGATCGGTCCCGACGGGGCGGTTGTGGGCACCTGGGGATCATCCACACAGCCGCAATCTGCGGAGATCGTCAACGCCATCAGGTTGTTGCTGAAATAAGTCGCAATGCGTTAGGCTGCGGTGCAAGGAGACTGCACCATGCCCCGCACACCACCCGATCTGAATGCCGCTTACGGGCTGAAAACGCCCGATGAAAATCGCAAGCTTTATGCCGACTGGGCGCAAAGCTATGACGACGGATTTGCAAAGGACAATGATTATCATCTGCCGCAAATTGTGGCGCTGATTTTTGCCGAGGTGGGTGGCGGTGCAGGGCCGGTGTTGGACGTCGGCGCGGGCACCGGATTGCTGGCGCAGCATATCCCTATGCGCGGCGCGCTTGAGATTGATGCGCTGGATATATCGCGCGATATGCTGAAGGTGGCCGCGGCAAAGGGGATTTACCGCACGATAATCGAGGCGGACCTGACCGCACCGCTTGATCTGGCCGACGCGACCTATGGCGCTGTGATCAGTTCGGGCACTTTCACCCATGGCCACGTTGGACCGGACGCGCTGGATGAGTTGCTGCGCGTGGCACGGGCGGGGGCGGTATTTGTGCTGGCGATCAATGCCGCCCATTTTGAAGCGCGGGGGTTTGCCGCCAAATTTGCCGCGTTAGAGCCGCAGATCGGAAGCGTGGAGCATCGCGTGGTGAATATCTACGGCACAAAGGCGGTCCCGGAACATCGCGATGACACGGCGCATATCGCCATTTTTCGTAAGCGTTAGACCCTGTTCAGTGCACGCCCCTCAGGCGCGTTTTTGGCGGGAGATCTGAACGGCCAGAATGCCCATCGCAATGATGAAGACGCCCAGAATGTCGCGCGGGCCGATCTGTTCACTGAGCAGGACGGAGGCGAC
>JAGXHC010000148.1 GCA_024636405.1 Sulfitobacter sp.
GCGCCCATGGCAAAACCGCCATCAAAGGTGATCCCAAAGATCGGCTCCTCGCCATCGCGGAAGTATTCCGCCACCACGTTGGCACCGGATGCGCTGTCGCTCAGCCGCGCACCGGAAAATCGGTCAATCTTGATAAAACGCCCGCCCGGCGGCACTTCGAAGGGGCCACCGCCGAACTTCTTGATCGCTTCGGACATAAAGCGCTGGAATACCGGGCCGCACATACCGGCACCATAAGCGCTGCTGCCCAGACTGCGCGGATTATCGAAACCGATATAGCAACCGGCCACGATGTTTGAGGAAAAGCCGATAAACCACACGTCCTTGGCGTCATTGGTGGTGCCGGTCTTGCCCGCGATAGGCACCGGCAGATTGATCGCACCGGATGCCGTGCCACGGTCCACGACCCCCTTCATCATCGAGGTCAGCTGATACGCCGTGATCGGGTCCATGACCCGTTCGCGGTTGGAAATGATGCGCGGCGCGACCCCCGGCTCAAGGCTCGCCAACTGGCAGTCGTTGCAAATGCGTTGGTCGTGTTTATAGACGGTGCGCCCATAGCGATCCTGCACCCGGTCCACCAGCGTCGGCTCCACCCGTTCACCGCCATTGGCAAACATCGCATAGGCCGAAACCATCTGATAAAGCGTGGTTTCCTGTGACCCCAGCGCATTGGCAAGCACGGGTGCGAGATCATCGTAAACGCCAAAGCGTTCGGCATAACTGCCCACCACATCCATGCCGATCTCCTGAGCCAACCGCACCGTCATCAGGTTGCGCGACTGTTCAATCCCGGTACGCAGCGGCGTCGGTCCGTAGAACTTGTTGGACGAATTGCGCGGACGCCACATGCCCTGCGGTGTGTTGATCTCGATGGGGGCGTCCACCACGATGGTCGCGGGCGAATAGCCACTGTCGAGTGCGGCTGCATAAACGAACGGCTTAAAGCTGGAGCCCGGCTGACGTTTGGCTTGCGTGGCGCGGTTGAACACGCTGGCCTGATAGGAAAATCCGCCCTGCATCGCGATCACACGGCCTGTATCCACGTCCATTGCGACAAAACCGCCCTGCACTTCGGGCACCTGCCGCAGGGTCCAGCGCAAGAATTCGCCGGTCGCATCCTCGGTCATGCGGCGCACCAGCACCACGTCGCCGACAGTCACCAGATCCCCTGCAACTTCGGCTTTTTTACCCAGTTTGCCATCCTCAAGCAATTTGCGCGCCCATTGCACATCCTTGGCCGGGATCCAGTGGCCGTCGGCGTCTTCTTCCACATCTTCAATGCCAATGCGCGCATCGCTGTCGCCAACCTCCAGCACCACGGCGGGATACCACTGATTTTCCAGCTCAATATCACGCGGCACCCGCAAAGCGGCCAATGCCTCGCGCCAGGATGTCTCGGTCCCCAGCTTGTCTGTGGCGATTTTTTGCCGCGTGCCGCGCCAGACGCCGATGCCACGGTCATATTGCTCCAGCTGACGCCGCAGCGCGTCTGCCGCGATGGGCTGCATTTCGTTGTCGATCGTGGCGCGCACGGTCAGACCGCCGGTAAAAAACTCGCCTTCGCCGAAATCGCGGCTTAGCTGGCGGCGGATTTCATCGGTGAAGTAGTCACGCGGCGGCAGCTCTGCCTTGAAGCTTTCAAAGTCGCCGTTCTGCACCGAGCGCAGCGGCTGTGCCCGCTCGGATTCATAGACAGTCTGCGTGAGAAAGCCGTTTTCCTTCATCTCGCGCAGAACGAAATTGCGCCGCGCAACCAGACGATCTTTTTGGCGCACGGGATGATAATCTGAGGGCGCTTTGGGCAGCGAGGCCAGAAACGCCGCTTCGTGGGGCGCCAATTCGCTCAGCGTCTTGTTGAAATAGGTCTGGCTTGCCGCAGCGACCCCGTAAGAGTTCTGACCAAGGAAAATCTCGTTCAGGTAAAGCTCAAGGATCCTTTCCTTTGGCAGCGTCTCTTCGAGCCGGGCAGCAAGGATGATTTCCTTGACCTTGCGTTCGGCGCGTCTGCTGCCGTCCAGCAGAAAGTTCTTCATCACCTGTTGCGTGATCGTGGAGGCGCCGCGCACGTCCTTGCCGCGGGTTTTCACCGCGTCGATGGCCGCCGCCGCGATGCCGCGCAGGTCATAGCCTTCGTGGGTGTAAAAATTCTTGTCCTCCGCCGATATGAACGCTTGCTTGACCAGATCCGGGATCGTGTTCGCGGGCGCAAAAAGCCTGCGTTCCTTGGCGAATTCGTCGATCAGGCGGCCCTGACCGGAATAGATGCGGCTGATTGTCGGCGGCGTGTACTGGGCCAGCGATGCGTGGCTGGGCAGGTCGCGGCCATACATCCAGAAGATCGCGCCGATGGTCAGTGCCACCATGCCGATGCCCATGGTCAGGGTGGTAAAGATACCGCCCAGAAATGACAGGAAGAATCGAAACAAGATGCGGACCGCCGTTGATCAGATGAATTGGCCACACCTATAGACCGCGCGCGTCTTGGGGTCAAAACACAACCAAGCCATCGCGGGGCAGGAAACCGCCGATTTTCGCCGGAATTTGCCGATTTTCAACGACGCAGGACGCTGCAACGCTGATGTATTTCCCGCCTTTTAGTCAGATTGCAGCGCGCTAAGCCAATGCAGCGATCAATTTGTCAGTTGAACGCCACGCACAGATGACGGTCGGTAGCAGCGTCGGCAAACCGCAAGATTGCCCTGCCCGTCGCCGTCTCCGACACGCCCCTGCGCAGTTACTCCACAAGGATTTGCGCGAGCTTCGCTGTACAACTAATTGATGTACAACTTAAATTCTATTTCCGGATAAGCGGCTTTCGCGCGGCATCCTCATCGCGCCATTTCAGGATCGCGTCAGCCATCGCATTGACCATCACCGACCGCCAGACGGGATCGCGCAGATTATCCAGATCGCGCTTTGAACTCAGAAACCCGATCTCGACCAGCACAGAGGGGATATCAGCCGATTTCAGCACCGAAAACCCTGCCTGTCGCAGCGGCCGGCGGTTCATCGGACCGCCCGCGTCACGCATCCCCTCGGCCAGCACCTGTGCCAGTGTCGCAGAGCGCGGTTCCGTTTCCTGCCGCGCCAGATCCAGCAAAATGCCCGCCACCTGATCATCCGAGCCGGTCAAATCCGCGCCCGCGATGATGTCAGACCGATTGTGCCGCGCGGCAAGGTGTTCTGTCGCCTCATCACTGGCTTCTTCGGACAGTGTATAGACCGTTGCCCCCTTGGCGCCGCCTTGGGTCAGCACATCAGCGTGCAGCGACACAAAGACATCCGCGTTTGACTGATGGGCAATCGCCACCCGGCTTTCCAGTGCCACAAAAATGTCGTCATCACGGGTCAGCACCGCCTCTACGCCGCTGCGTCGAAGCGCCTCGCGCAGGGCGCGGGCAAAGCTGAGCATCAGTTCCTTTTCGGTGACATCGTCGCGTTCTGCGCCTGGATCAATCCCGCCGTGGCCGGGATCAAGCACCACAACAAATGCATCCGGTTCACTCTTGCGTGGCGGTGGCGGCAATGTCAGCGCGGCCGTCCAGAGCGGATCAACAGGCACCCCTGCCGCTTCGGCAAATGCCGCCGGTTCCACCGTCTTGAGGTCGATCTCCAGCCGCGCGGTGCTGGTTGCGCTGTCCACGGGCATGCCGATCTGGGTGGGCACCATCGGTTCGGCCAGATCGGCCACCAGCCGCGACCAGCCCGGCTGAAACGCGCCAAAGCGTATGTCCTTGATCCGGCCCGGTTCCGCCAGCAGGTCATGCGCCTTGACGCCGGACCAGTCAGCCTCGCGGAAGTCGATGACCAATCGCGCAGGGTCAGCCAACAGAAAGACGCGGAAAGGCACGCCCTGGCTTAGCGTGACCCTTATGGATGTGCGTCCGCGCCAGCCATCGCTGATCGCGCTTTTTGATGCGTCCACTCGCGCCAGCGCGGTCAGGTCCTGTGCCGCAAGCGGTTCTGCGCACAGCAAACCCGCCAGTAATATTCCCAATAGTGCCCGCATCTGTTTCACCGCTCTGCCCGATGCTGTTTTGCAGCCGTCCATAGCACCGAATGACCTTCGGGGCCAGCGTATCAGCGCGCGGCCATATAGCGCTGCAGGCGCGCGATCCCCTCGGCGATATCGGCGGTTGCGCGGGCATAGGAAAACCGCAGCGTGGTGTGGCCGCGCACGGGATCGAAATCCAGCCCCGGCGTCACCGCCACATCGGCACGATCCAAAATATCGCGGGCAAGCGCGCGGCTGTCGTTCGTGATCTGCGACACATCCGCATAGACATAGAACGCGCCATCCGGCGGAGCGATCCGGTCAAAGCCAACGCTGCGCAATCCGTCAAGCATCAGGGCGCGATTGGCCCGGTAGACGTCCATATTGGCCTGTAGTTCTTCACCGCAGTCCATCGCCGCCAAGGCAGCAATCTGGCTGGCGTGGGGGGCGCAGATGAACATATTCTGCGCAATCCGTTCCACAACGCGGACATGATCGGGCGGCACGACCATCCAGCCCACGCGCCAACCGGTCATGGAGAAATATTTGGAAAAGGAGTTGATCACATAGGCCTCATCGGTCAGCTCCAACGCGCTGACAGCCTTTTTGTCATATTCAATGCCGTGATAGATTTCGTCGGAGATAAAGGACATGTCGCTGTCGTGGCAGGCCCCGATCAGCGCGCCCATGGCGTCACGGTCCAACATGGTGCCGGTTGGATTGGCGGGCGAGGCCACCAGCAGTCCAGCCAGATCAAGGGCTGCGAAATCGGCCGCTACCGGTTGATACCTGTTTTCCGGTGCGGCGGGCAGATCGACAGGGCTCAGCGCCAGCGCGCGCAGGATCTGACGGTAGCTGGGATAGCCCGGCGCGCCGATGCCCACCCGGTCCGCAGTATCAAACAGTGCTGTGAACGCCAGAATGAAGCCGCCCGATGATCCGGGCGTGATGACGACCCGTGCAGGATCAAGATCGACGTCGTACCATTCACCATACATCTGCGCGATACGCGCCCTCAGCGCGGGCAGACCCAGCGCAACAGTATAGCCCAACGGCCCTTGTGCCATCGCCTTGGTCAGCGCGGCGACGGCCCCCTGCGGCGCGCCGGTGCTGGGCTGGCCGACTTCCATATGAATGATGTGGCGGCCCGCCGCTTCGGCGTTGGCGGCGGCCTGCATGACATCCATCACAATAAAGGGATCGACCTGGGACCGGGTTGATATGCGCACGGGCTTGCTCCTAGACTTCGCATGTGCTTTCACCGCGTCCAGCGCTCCGCGTCAACCTTATCCCCTGTCCGAAAGGTCCTTGCATGTTCCGCCGCCTGATCGTTCCCGCGTTTATTACCCTTGCCGCCCTGCCTGCCATGGCAATGGATCTGACCGCGCTGACGGATGCGGAACGCGCGTTGTTCCGTGCCGAAGTGCGCGCCTACCTGATGGAAAACCCGCAGGTGATCATGGAAGCTGTCGAGCAGTTGCAAAACCAGGAAGCACAGGCGCAGGCCAACGCCGATGTGTCGCTGGTCGCTGACAATGCCGAAGAGATTTTCAACGATGGCTATTCCTGGGTTGGCGGCAATCCTGACGGCGACATAACGCTTGTTGAATTTCTGGATTACCGTTGCGGCTATTGCAAACGCGCCCACGGCGAAGTCGCCAGACTTTTGAAAGAAGACGGAAACATACGTCTGATTGTCAAAGAATTCCCGATTTTGGGTGAACAATCCGTGCTTGCCTCCCGGTTTGCCGTGGCCACCAAACAAGTGGCGGGTGACGACAAATACAAGGCCATCAACGACGCGCTGATGGCGTTCGCGGGTGATATCACGATGGCATCACTGGGCCGTCTGGCAGCGACATACGATCTGGATATGGACGCAATCACTGTGGCCATGGACACCCCCGAAGTGACAGAGCAGATCGTTCGCACACGCGCATTGGCGGAAAAGCTGGCAATTTCAGGCACGCCCACATTTGTGATGCAGGACGAAATGCTGCGCGGCTATCTGCCGTTTGATGGGATGATGGCGCTGGTCAACGAAAAGCGCGGCTAAGGTCCATGCGCAATATATTGCTGTGCCTTGGCCTACTGGTCCCGGCCATGGCAGATGCGCAGACCGACCTGCGTCGCATGACCGCTGGCGAACGGGCGGCATTTGGCGAAGAGGTGCGCGCGACGCTATTGGCTTCGCCAGATATCGTTGCGGCCGCGTTGGACCGCGCAACCCCGATGCAAACGGCAGTGCGCGATGCTTTCCGCGCGGAAGTGGCCGAAGACATGGACCTGCTGACCAGACTGGCGCCACAAGTGCTGGCCAGCCATGATATCGCGCTGTTTGTCGGGGATCTGTGCGAAGGCTGCACGCGCGCCATAGAGGAATTGCGAACGTTGTCAGATACTTCCGGCGTGACCTTCATCTTGCATGATATTGCTGACCCCGAAACGGCTGTCTTGGCGAAAACGCTGGGGCTGGACATGGTGCCGTCCTACGTTCTGCCCGATATGGTGCTGCGCGGGCACATCCCTGCACTGGTGCTACAGCGTTATCTAACCCGGTAGCTACTCTGCCGCCTGCTCCGCGGCTTCAATCTCCGCGGCTTCAATTTCTGCGGCACGTTTTTCGACTTGTTCCACGATATGCTCAACCATGCCATCATTGCCAAGCTTGTGGCGTTGCTTGCCCGCCAGATAGACCATGCCCGACCCGGCCCCGCCGCCGGTAAATCCCACATCCGTCATCAGCGCTTCCCCCGGACCGTTGACGACGCAGCCGATGATCGACAGGCTCATTGGGGTTTTGATGTGTTCAAGCCGCTTTTCCAAAGTCTCCACCGTCTTGATCACGTCAAAACCTTGCCGCGCGCAGGACGGGCAAGAGATGATATTGACGCCGCGATGCCGCAGGCCGAGCGATTTCAGGATCTCAAAGCCAACTTTGACCTCTTCGACCGGGTCCGCCGAGAGGCTGACACGGATCGTGTCGCCAATGCCCATCCACAACAGATTGCCCATGCCGATCGCGGATTTGATCGTGCCCGAGGTCAGCCCGCCCGCCTCGGTGATGCCAAGGTGAATGGGTGCATCCGTCGCTTCTGCCAGCTTTTGATAGGCGGCGGCAGCCATAAAGACGTCGGACGCCTTGCAGCTGATCTTGAATTCGTGAAAATCGTTGTCCTGCAAGAGCTTGATATGATCGAGCCCGGATTCAACCATCGCATCGGGGCAAGGTTCGCCGTATTTATCCAGCAAATGCCGCTCAAGCGAGCCTGCATTGACGCCGATCCGGATGGAACAATTATGATCGCGTGCGGCTTTGATGACCTCGCGCACACGTCTTTCATCGCCGATATTGCCGGGGTTGATGCGCAAACAGGCCGCACCCGCCTCGGCTGCTTCGATGCCGCGTTTGTAGTGAAAATGGATATCCGCAACGATCGGCACGGAAACTTCGCGCACGATCTCTTTTAATGCCTTTGAAGAGGCTTCGTCCGGCACCGAAATGCGGACGATGTCCGCGCCTGCGTCGGCGGCCGCCTGGACTTGCGCAATGGTCCCAGCGACATCCGTGGTCAGCGTGTTGGTCATGGTCTGTACGGTGATCGGGGCATCGCCGCCCACAGGCACATTGCCGACCATGATCTGGCGCGATTTGCGGCGGTAGATGTTGCGCCAGGGACGGATATGATTAAGCGACATGGCATGCACCTTAAGGCTGGGGCTGATTGCCTTCTACCTAGTCAGCGGCGCGGTTGATCGCAATGGGGTGCGGCTATTCGCTTGGGGTTGGCACGGCTTCGGCCGCGGCGTTCTGAAGCTCTGCCACCATGGTGGCAAGTGCATCGTTACCCTCAAGCGGCGCAGGCTGATAAAGTTCGGCCAACGCCTCGCGGTGCAGCGGCAGATTAGAGGTCACACTGCCGCGCGCGCCGGCGGGGCCGAAATACTGACCGTCCATCGCAAAATATATCGCGCCGGATTCGCCGGTACGCAGGGTTGGCGGTTCTTCGGTGGCCGGGATGTCCCAACTGTCGCCGGCATTCATGATGCCTTCAAAGATAACGGTTCCATCCGCCGCACGCACCCGCACCCAGGACGGATAGGCGGCAACCATGCGCACACCCGGTGCCGCGCCTTCGACCACCTGCGGCACAGCGTTGACCGCGGTTGGAGTTGTCGGCGCATCGCCGCCTGCGCCAAACTCGGCGGTCTGGACGGTGGCTTGCGCGGGCGTGGCATATATCCCTATCGAGCGTGGGTCGATGGATGCGATCGGCGCGTCGCGCGCCACCAGCACCGGCACGTCCAGCGCCTGTGGCCGATACAGCCGGTCCAGCGCATCAGAGCGCGGTGTCTCAAGGCTGCGCGGGGCTGCGGATTCTGAGCCAAAATCAGGGGTCGGCGCCAGCGCACCGTCGAGCGGATCAAGATCCGAAAGCACAACCGGCGTCTGGTCAACCGGTGCCACCTGCACACGCTGCACTTCCTGAAGCACGGTCCAGCCGCCAAAGCCGATTGCGCCGATCAATGCCACCAGCACCAGCGACGATCCCACAGCGCCCGGTTCGATCCGGCTGAGCAGGCCATCGCCAACAGGGACGAAGGGCATATTGGGCCGGGCAAAAAGATCACTTGCCGGCGCGCGGCTCAGCCGTTCTTCGCGGCTGGGTTTCTTGATCACCGATGCTTCGGCGGACATGCCGTGGGCAACGGAGAAACCGGATTCCGTACAAAAGGCGGCAAACGCCTTGTCGGGGTCCATATTGAGATAGCGCGCATAGGACCGCACGTAGCCGGCAATAAAACCGGGGGTATCAAACGCATCAGGATCACAATTTTCGATGGCCGCAATATAGGAGGCTTTGATCCGCAATTCGCGCTGAACGTCCAGCAGCGATTTACCAAGCGTGGCGCGTTCGCCGCGCATCACATCCCCCAGCCGCAATTCGAAAGCATCGAACCCCTTGGGCTCAACTTGTGCTTCCTCAACGCCTTTGGAGGACCAACGCCCGATCATGCCTATGCCCCGTCTGTTGTTTGCCTGTTGCCTTAACCCAAACCATAAAGCTGATTCGGATTTGGCCTTTTCTTTCGCTAACGGTACCATAAGGCAACGGAAAACACGAGTTGGCCAGCGTTACCCTGCAGCTTCGGCACGATTCAGCGCACAGTGGGACCACAACCCATCCATCGCCTGCACCAGCGCATCCATTTCATCGGGGCCATGCACGGGGGACGGAGTAAAGCGCAACCGCTCGGTGCCGCGCGGGACAGTGGGAAAGTTGATCGGCTGCACATAGATACCGTGATCATTCAGCAGCATGTCCGACAGGATCTTGGTGTGTACCGGATTGCCCACCATCACCGGCACGATATGGCTGCCGTGGTCGATGATCGGCAGACCCATGCCCTTTAGGCGCAATTTAAGGGCCTTTGCCTGCTGCTGGTGCTTCTCGCGCAGCATTGGCGCGCGTTTGAGATAGGCCACCGAAGCGGCAGCGCCGGCCGCAACTGCGGGGGGCAAAGACGTGGTGAAAATAAAGCCGGGCGCATAGGACCGGATCGCATCGCACATCTTGGCGGAAGCCGCGATATAACCACCCATGACGCCGAACGCCTTGGCCAACGTGCCATTGATGATGTCGAGCCGGTGCATCAACCGGTCGCGTTCCGCGACGCCACCGCCGCGCGGCCCGTACATGCCAACCGCATGCACTTCGTCGATATAGGTCAAGGCGTCAAATTCATCCGCCAGATCACAAATCGCCTCAATCGGGCCGAAATCGCCATCCATCGAATATATCGATTCGAACGCAATCAGCTTGGGCGCAGCAGGATCATCCGCAGCAAGCAGTTCGCGCAGGTGGGCGATGTCATTGTGCCGGAATATCCGTTTGGCCCCGCCATTGCGGCGCACACCTTCGATCATGGACGCGTGGTTCAACGCATCTGAATAGATAATCAGCCCCGGAAACAGCTTTGGCAGCGTGCTGAGCGTCGCGTCATTGGCAATATAGGCAGAGGTGAACAGCAAGGCTGCTTCCTTGCCATGCAGATCGGAAAGCTCTGCCTCCAGCCGCTTGTGATAAACGGTGGTGCCGGAAATATTGCGCGTGCCGCCCGATCCTGCGCCGGTGGCCTCAAGCGCTTCATGCATGGCGTCGATGACAACCGGGTTCTGGCCCATCCCAAGATAGTCATTGCCGCACCACACGGTGATGTCTCTCTTGGTCCCGTCAGGGCGGGTCCAGACCGCATGGGGAAACTGTCCGTTTTGCCGCTCAATATCAATGAAGGTGCGATAGCGGCCCTCTTCGTGCAGGCGTGAAATCGCCACGTCGAGCTTACCGGAATAATCCATAGCGCCTCTCCATTCAGCAACATGACGGCGGCAAGGCACCCGCAATCATCAATTATTGTTCAGAATGAATACCGAAATGCCACCCTGGTCACAATGCCTTATACCCGCGCGTCTTGTCGCATCCTTGATCTGGGTCAAGTTTGCGCGACAGGTACGGATTACCCCCCTTTCCCTGAAACGCGTTCTTGGCCTAACATTTTACCAGGATCGGCGAGGCACAGAACAGTTTTGTGTCCCCCCTCATTTCAGGGCAGCCATCTGTGAAGAATTTTTTTAAGCGACTTTCAGGGATTTATTTACATGACCTATACGCTCAGTTTCTATTCCGTCATTTTCCTTATGACCCTCACGGCCGCAGGTTACGCGCTGGCCACGATCGGCATGAAGATTACCTCAATCAGCCATTCCGCCGCCGGCATGGCCATTATCGCGCTCAGTCTGGGCGGTGCTGCATTTGCTGAAATCGCGCTTTTGCGCCATGCCAGCCTGCCGATGGTCTATCTTGGCATTGTGTGCGCCGAAACGCTGCTGGTGCTGGGCTATGCAGCTTTTGCCGATCAGGGGATCACGTTGCCACAGATCGGCGGGGGGCTGCTGGTGCTGGCAGGATTCGCGTTGGTCTGCGGTGAAGGCTGAGCACGCCACTGGACACTGCTTCGCCGCCTGATACCTTCGGGGAAAAATGCTTCCCCGAAAGGAAATACCATGTCACTTGAGGATGTTCTTGCACGGATTGACACCGATCTGCCCGATGCCACCGACAGGTTGCTTGATCTGTTGCGTATTCCGTCGATCTCCACCGATCCTGCGTTCAAGGACGACTGTGACCGCGCCGCTGATTGGCTGGTGGCGGACCTGAGCGCACTTGGGGTGGATGCCAGCAAACGCCCGACACCGGGCCACCCAATGGTTGTGGGGCATGTCGGTGATACCGGTCCGCATCTGCTGTTTTATGGCCACTACGATGTGCAGCCCGTCGATCCGGTTGATCTGTGGGACCGCGACCCCTTTGATCCGCAGGTCGAGGACACCGCCAAAGGCCGTGTGATCCGGGGGCGCGGGTCGTCTGACGACAAGGGCCAGTTGATGACCTTCATCGAAGCACTGCGCGCCTGGCACGCGGTAGAAGGCAATTGGCCCTGCCGCATAACCTTTTTCCTGGAGGGCGAAGAGGAATCAGGTTCGCCGTCGCTGGTGCCGTTCATGAAAGAGAACGCACAAGAGCTGAAGACGGATATCGCGCTGATCTGCGACACCGGCCTGTTCGAATCCAAAACCCCCGCCATCGTGACCATGCTGCGCGGTTTGCTGGGAGAAGAACTCACGATCACGGCGCCATCGCTTGATCTGCATTCCGGCATGTATGGCGGGATCGCGATGAACCCGATCCGGGTGCTCAGCCGCATCATCGCGGCACTGCACGACGAAACCGGCCGCATCACTGTGCCCGGCTTTTATGACGGTGTGCCGGAATTGTCCGACGCGCTGGAATCGCAATGGCAGGGGCTGGCATTCGATCATGCGCGGTTTCTTGGTGATGTCGGCCTGTCGGAGCCCGCGGGCGAGCAGGACCGCACGCCGCTGGAAATGATCTGGTCGCGGCCAACCTGTGAGGTCAACGGCATCTGGGGCGGCTATACCGGCGCGGGGTTCAAGACCGTGCTTCCGTCCAAGGCCCATGCCAAGATCAGCTTTCGCCTTGTCGGCACGCAGGACCCGTTTGCGATCCGCGAGAGTTTTCGCAAGATGGTGCAGGACATGCTGCCGCCCGACTGCGAGGTATCTTTCAAGCCCCACGGTGCCAGTCCCGCCTCGGGCGTGGAGACCGGCGGCCCGATGTTCGAGGCGGCGCGCAAAGCGCTGAGTGCTGAATGGGGCGTGCCGGCTGCCTATGTCGGCTGTGGCGGCTCGATCCCCATTGCGGGGTATTTCCAGAACATTCTGGGCACCGACCCGATGCTGGTGGGCTTTGGCAAGGACGACGATGCAATCCATTCACCAAACGAGAAATACGACGTGGAAAGCTTTCACAAGGGCATCCGCAGCTGGGCGCGCATTCTGGACGCGCTGACATGATACCCGGTTTTGCCGCCGCCAATGCACAGGTGAATGGCCAGACCATCGCCTTTTCACGCGGCGGCAATGGCCCACCGGTGCTGTTGCTGCATGGGTTTCCGCAAACCCATGCGATGTGGCATGCCGTGGCGCCGGCATTGGCGCAGCACTTTACCGTCATCGCCGCCGATCTGCGCGGCTATGGCGCCAGCACGAAACCGCAGGGCACTGAAAACTACAGCTTTCGGCACATGGCCGCGGATCAGGCCGCGTTAATGTCGGATCTTGGGTACGAGCGGTTTCATCTTGTCGGCCATGACCGTGGCGGGCGCACCGCGCACCGGTTGGCGCTGGATCATGCCGAACGGGTCCAAAGCCTGACCGTGATGGACATCGTGCCGACACATCTGCTGCTTGATCCGCTTTCACGTCAGGTTGCAAAGGCTTATTACCATTGGTTTTTCCTGGCCCAGCCTGCACCCTTTCCGGAAACTCTGATTGGCCATGATCCCGACGCCTACTTTGAAGCAGCGCTGACCGGTTGGGGTGCGGCGGCGTTGTCTGATTTTGACCCGGACGCACGCGCGGCCTACCGAAACGCATGGCGCGATGCAGATACCATTCGCGGCATGTGCGAGGATTACCGCGCGACGCTGGCTTATGATTTTGATCTGGACGCTGCAGACCTGCACCGCCGCGTCACCTGCCCCGCGCTGGTGATGTACGGGGCAGACGGGGCGATGGCGCGGGCCTTTGACGTGCCGGGCAC
>JAGXHC010000149.1 GCA_024636405.1 Sulfitobacter sp.
CGCGCGGATTTGAAGGCGGGGGATCGCCTGACCGTGTCGATGCGCTGGTCTGGGCATTGCATGAGTTGATGATCGAGCCCGCCGCCCAATGGCGGTCGCCGGGGGTGCGGTATCTGTGAGCGGAGCGCGCGTCACCAATCGGCCCTCCGGGGGGGATTTTTATCCATTTGGAATGGGTGTTGCGCGGGCTGAGGGGGCACCGCGCGGCGTGGTCGGGAGACCTTAAGAAGTTTTAGGCACAGTGTTCGAGTGCCGGGTTGGCGGAGCAGATGAGGAGCGACGACATGGTTTTTGATTTTCTACGACGTGGGGCGGTGGCAGAGCTGCCTGAACGCAAAGCGTCGGCGGCGGGACCGGTTGTGGCGTATCAGAGCTCTGGTCGCGTTGCCTGGAGCCCGCGGGATGCGGTGAGCCTGACCAAGGTTGGGTTCTGCAGCAATCCTGTGGGGTTTCGGTCTGTCAAACTGATTGCTGAGGCGGCGGCGGCGTTGCCTTTGGTGGTTCAGGACGCAGAGCAGCGTTTTGACGTGCATCCGCTGATCGCGTTGATGGCGCGGCCTAACGGGGCACAGGGCCGGGCGGAGCTGCTGGAGGCGCTTTATGCGCAGTTGCTGCTGTCGGGCAACGGTTATGTCGAGGCGGTGGGCGGTGAAGGTGCGGTGCCGCTGGAGTTGCATGTGCTGCGTAGTGATCGGATGTCCGTGGTGCCGGGGGCGGATGGATGGCCGGTGGCCTATGAATATGCCGTGGGCGCAGCCAAGCATCGGTTTGACGCCACGGGTGATGTGCCGCCAATCTGTCATGTCAAGAATTTCCATCCCCAGGACGACCATTACGGGTTCAGCCCCTTACAGGCGGCCGCGATGGCTATGGATGTGCATAATTCGGCCAGCCGTTGGTCGAAATCGCTGCTGGACAACGCGGCGCGGCCCAGCGGGGCGATTATCTATCGCGGGGCGGAGGGGCAGGGCAAGCTGAGCGCGGATCAGTATGACCGGTTGGTTCTGGAGATGGAGAGCAATCATCAGGGCGCGCGCAATGCGGGGCGGCCGATGCTGCTGGAAGGTGGGCTGGACTGGAAGCCGATGGGGTTTTCGCCCAGCGATATGGAGTTCCAGAAGACCAAGGAATCTGCGGCGCGGGAGATCGCACTGGCATTTGGTGTGCCGCCGATGCTGATCGGGATTCAGGGCGATGCGACCTATGCCAATTACCAAGAGGCGCATCGGGCATTCTACCGTCTGACAGTGTTGCCACTGGCGACGCGGGTCACGGCGGCGCTGGCGCATTGGCTATCGGGGTTCACAGGCGAGAAGGTGGCGTTGAAGCCCGATCTGGATCAGGTGCCTGCGCTGGCGGCGGAGCGCGACGCGCAATGGGCGCGGGTAGCGCAAGCGGATTTTCTGACAGAGCCAGAAAAGCGCGCGCTGCTGGGCCTGCCTGCGGTGGCGGCAAATGAGTGAGGAGCCGAGGTATGAAAATTTCGCCTGTGCGCCGGGTCTGCGTCTGGAGGCGCATGAAAAGGTCAGCGCAATACATCATGCAAATCTGCTGTCCCGGCTGGACCGGTTGGAGGTGGTGATGGAGCGGCTGGAGCGGCGGTTGTGGCTGACGGTGTATGGCGTGGTTGCAGTGATCCTGGCGCAGGCGGTGCAGTCCTTTCTGGTGGTAACGCCGTAGCACACTGAAATTCAAAGGAGATTGTCATGGATTTTGACATGATTGACCCCGGATTTGTGTCGGGGAACGCAGAAGCTTTGCCGCAGATCAATGGCTTGGAGCATAAGTTCGCGCGGTTTGGTGAGGGTGTCGAGGTTAAAGACGGCACCGTCATCAGCGGCTACGCGAGCCTGTTCGGCGCGGTGGATCAGGGCGGTGACGTGGTAGATGCCGGTGCCTATGCGGCATCACTCAAGGCCGTGTCTGCCGCGGGGCGCAGCATCAAGATGCTGTGGCAGCATGATCCGGCCCAACCCATCGGGATCTGGGATGAAGTTCGCGAAGACGCCAAAGGGCTGTGGGTCAAAGGCCGATTGCTGGACAGCGTGGCAAAGGGTCGCGAAGCGGCAGCGCTGATCGCGGCGGGGGCAATCGACGGGCTGTCGATCGGATACCGCACTGTGAAGGCACAAAAGAACAACAAGGGCCAACGGCTCTTGTCGGAACTGGAGCTTTGGGAAGTCTCGCTGGTGACTTTCCCGATGCTGCCCAGTGCGCGGGTGGCTGCGAAGGGCGATTTCGTCGCCATTGGCGAGATCCTGCGTGAAATGGCCGCCACCTTTGAAGGTGCGCGCGCTGAACTGGCGCGTGATTGACCCGCGCCTTGATCAAGAAGCTTCGAGGGAACTGCAGATGAGCAAGACCGAGACGAAAACGATGGGCGCACCTGTGTCCCCGGCGGAAGAAGTCCGACAGGCCGTGACCGGCTTTGTCACCGATTTCAAAGGTTTCCAAGCCGATATTGAGACCAAACTGCAACAAACAGAAAAGCGAATGACCATGTTGGACCGCAAAATGACACTGCCTGCACGCACTCCGCTTGGGGGTGGTACGCCCGCTGCCGCACCACATCAAAAGGCCTTTAACACTTATCTGCGCAATGGCGATGATGATGCGTTGCGCGGTCTGGAACTGGAAGGCAAATCGCTTTCTACCGCCGTGAATTCCGACGGCGGCTACCTTGTTGATCCGCAAACCTCGGACCGGGTGAATTCGGTGCTGAATGCCACGGCCTCCATCCGTGCGATTGCGTCAGTGGTGCGGGTTGAAGCGACGTCATTTGACGTGCTGGTTGATCACACCGACGTAGGTGCCGGATGGGCAACCGAGAGCGGTGCAGTCGCGGAGACCGATACGCCGCAGATCGACCGCATCACGGTGCAGTTGCATGAGCTGAGCGCGCTTCCCAAAGCGTCGCAGCGATTGCTGGATGACAGTGCCTTTGACATCGAAGGCTGGTTGGCGGGGCGCATTGCGGACAAGTTCAGCCGTGCGGAGGCCAGCGCGTTTATCAATGGCGACGGTGTGGATAAGCCAAAGGGTTTCCTGGCCCATGCCACAGAGCATAATGACCTGTGGGAATGGGGCACGCTTGGCTATGTGCCGTCAAAAGTTGATGGCGCGGTTGTGGCGGATGCGATCGTTGATCTGGTCTATGCGCTGGGGGCGCAGTACCGGGCGAACGCGTCATTCGTGATGAACTCCAAGACGGCGGGCCTGGTGCGCAAGCTGAAAGATCTGGATGGTCGGTTCTTGTGGTCGGACGGTTTGGCGGCGGGTGAGCCTGCGCGTTTGATGGGATATCCTGTGCTGGTGGCCGAGGATATGCCGGATGCCGGTAGCGACGCCATGCCAATTGCGTTTGGTGATTTCGCAGCCGGATACACTGTGGCCGAGCGGCCCGATCTGCGCATCTTGCGTGACCCCTTTAGCGCAAAACCGCATGTCCTGTTTTATGCGACCAAGCGGGTTGGCGGCGACGTGAGCGATTTTGCCGCGATCAAGCTGCTGAAATTCGGCGTCGCCTAACTGGTGCTGATGCCGGAGCTGGGGTGACCCTTGCTCCGGTTCGGGCGCGCACTGACTACAGGTTGCATTGTCTAGCTGCTCCCCTCTGACCGAGCAATGCAACTGGTGCGCGTCCGGGTCCGAGGACTGGTGGGGCAAGGAATTATTGGAGACTTTCCATGATGTTGATCGAGGAAACAAGCGTGCCGGATGCGGCCCTGCCGGTGGAAGCCTTCAAGGCACATGCGCGCATGGGCAGTGGGTTCGGTCAGGGAGATATGCAGGACGCCGTCGTGCGCAGTTTTCTGCGTGCGGCAATGGCGGCGATCGAGGCACGGACGGGTAAAGTGTTGATTGAACGCAGTTTTGCATGGTCGCTGACATTCTGGCGCGATGCGTCTGCTCAGAGCTTGCCGGTGGCGCCGGTTACACAAGTGACGCGGGTGGCCCTGGTGTCCCGTGATGGTGGGCAGGAAGACGTCGATCCTGTGCGGTATTGGCTGGAGCGTGACAGCCAGCGGCCGCGTTTGCGGTCCGCTGGCCCATCGTTGCCGCAAGTCCCGAGTGCGGGTGCGGTGCTGATCGAGTTCGAGGCGGGCATTGCTGCGAACTGGGACGGGCTGCCGGTAGATTTGCAGCAGGCAGTGTTGATGCTGGCCGCACATTTTTATGAGTATCGCCACGACACGGCCTTGAGCGATGGCTGCATGCCGTTCGGCGTGAGTAGCCTGATTGAGCGCTACAAGGGACTGCGGCTGCGCGCGGGGGGTGTGCGATGAACGCGCCGCATCTGAATCGCGCGCTGGCGCTGGAGGCACCTGACCGGGTTGCGGACGGCGCCGGGGGATTTTTAGATAACTGGACTCAGCTGGGAATGCTTTGGGCTGAAGTCACAGCCCGCACGGGGCGCGAGACGCGAACAGGGGGCACCGCGATCAGCCGGACCGGCTATAAGATCGTGGTGCGCGGCGCACCATATGGTGCACCCGATCGCCCCCGACCGCAGCAGCGATTCCGCGACGGTACGCGCATCTTCACCATTGAAGCGGTGGCCGAGCGTGACCCCGAAGGGCGCTATCTGAGCTGCTTTGTGCAAGAGGAGGAAGTGGTATGAGCTTCGCGATTTCAGGCCCGCTTCAGGCCGCAGTCTTTGATGCGCTGATCGCTGACGCCGCTTTGGGCGCGCTGGTTGGCAGTGCAATTTATGATGCGGTGCCCAGTGGTGTCTTACCGTCGCTTTATGTGCAGTTGGGAGGCGAGGATGTGAAGGATGCGTCCGATCAGTCCGGCGCGGGTGCGCAGCATCGGTTCACGGTGTCGGTGATCACGACTGTACCTGGGTTTTCCGGCGCGAAGGCGGCGGCGGGGGCAGTGAGCGACGTCTTGCATGATGCCGATTTAGCGATGAGCCGCGGGCGGTTGGTGAGCTTGCGGTTTGAACGTGCGCGCGCACGGCGCATTGACGCGGCCAGCGCGCGCCAGATCGATTTGCGCTTTTTTGCGCGGGTCGAGGACGACTGATCTTTTCCGGCAACCAAGCTTAACTTCAGGAGACGACAAATGGCTGTACAAGCAGGCAAGGACCTTTTGGTCAAAGTGGATATGACAAGCGATGGCCAGTTCGAGACCATCGCCGGGCTGCGCGCAACACGGGTCAGTTTTAACGCGGAGACGGTGGATGTAACGTCGCTCGACAGTGCAGGCGGTTGGCGTGAGCTTTTGGTGGGGGCCGGGGTGCGGTCTGCATCGATCAGCGGATCGGGTGTTTTCCGCGACGAAGGCACCGACGAGCGTGCGCGGCAGCTTTTCTTTGATGGGCTGACACCTGATTTTCAGATCATCATTCCGGATTTCGGCATTGTCGAAGGACCGTTTCAGGTGGCGGCGATCGAATATGCAGGATCGCTGAATGGCGAGGCCACCTATGAGCTGAGCCTGCAATCGGCGGGGGCGCTGGCATTCACTCCGGATGTGGTGGTCTGAACATGGCAAATCGGTGGAGAGGGGATGTGGTGCTGGTCATCAACGGGCAGCGCCGCACCGCCCGGCTGACGTTGGGGGCGCTGGCCGAACTGGAGGAAACGCTGGCGGAGCCGTCGCTGATCGCGCTGGTCGAGCGGTTTGAGGGCAACCGGTTTTCGAGCCGTGATGTTCTGGCATTGCTTGGCGCTGGACTGCGCGGAGGTGGCTCGGAGATGTCGCAGGAAGCATTGCATGTTGCACAGATCGAGGGCGGGCCGATGGCGGCAGCACGCGCGGCCGCAGAATTGTTGGCGCGTGCGTTTGTGGTGCCGACATGACCGCGACCTGCGGTCTGGACTGGGCAGCGCTGATGCGGGCGGGGCTGAAGGGGCTGGGATTGCGACCAGAAGAGTTCTGGCGGCTCACGCCCGCTGAATTGCAGCTGATGCTGGGCGGTTCCGATACAGAAGCCCCGCTGTTGAGTGAGGGTCTGGCGGCGCTGATGGCGGCGTATCCGGACCGTGTTGAAGGAGACGGATAATGGCGGATTTCGAAGACATCGAGAATTTTGAGAGCACGGCAGATGGGTTGAACGCCACCTTGGCGACAACAGAGACGCTGGTGTCGGGGTTCGACAGCGAGTTGCGCCGGATGCGCACGTCATTGGCAGCGACTGGCAAGGATGTGGCAAACTTGGAACGGGGGCTGAGCCGGGGTTTGCGAAGTGCGTTCGATAGCGTCGTGTTTGATGGACTGAAGCTGTCGGACGCGCTGAAATCGGTGGCGCAGTCGCTGGCCAACACAACCTATAATGCTGCGATGCGGCCGGTGACCAACCATTTCGGCGGACTGATCAGCCAAGGTGTTGGATCGTTGGTGCAGGGGATATTGCCCTTCGCCAATGGCGCCCCCTTTTCCCAGGGAAAGGTGATGCCGTTTGCGCAAGGGGGTGTTGTCAGTTCGGCCACTGCATTTCCGATGCGCGGGGGCACCGGATTGATGGGCGAAGCCGGACCAGAGGCGATCATGCCGCTTGCACGCGGCGCAGACGGCAAGCTGGGCGTGCGCGGTGGCGGGGGTGCCGGGACGGCCGTTGTGATGAATATCACGACGCCGGATGTGCAGGGGTTTCAGCGCAGCCAGTCCCAAATCGCCGCACAGATGAGCCGCGCATTGAGCAGTGGCAATCGTAATCGCTAATTCAGGAGCAGCATCATGGAATTTCATGACGTCAGATTTCCCCCCAGCCTCAGCTTCGGCTCGCTTGGCGGGCCGCAGCGCCGCACCGATGTCGTCACACTGGCCAATGGTTTCGAAGAGCGCAACAGCCCCTGGGCACATTCCCGCCGGGTGTATGATGCCGGTATGGGGATGCGGTCCATCGATGATATTCAGGTTCTCATTGCATTTTTCGAGGCGCGCTTTGGCCAGCTTTTTGCATTTCGCTGGAAGGATTGGGCAGATTACAAATCTTGCAAGTCCTCGGCGGAAACTGTGTTCGACGATCAGAGCATCGGATATGGCGACGGGGTGCGCAGCGATTACCAGATCGTGAAAATCTACCGCTCGGGCGGTCATGAGTACCGGCGCCCCATCACGAAACCTGCTGCGGGGACGGTGCGGGTGGGCGTCGAACAAGATGAGTTGCGCGAAGGGATCGAATATGAAGTTGATCCGGCCACCGGCATCATCAGCTTTTCCAGTCCACCAGATCCGGGCATGGAGATTTTCGCAGGCTATGAGTTTGACGTGCCCGTGCGTTTTGATACGGACCGCATCCTGACATCGGTTGCCAGCTTTCAGGCGGGACAAGTGCCCGATGTCCCCGTGATTGAGGTGCGGGTCTGATGGCGGGGCTGGGAGAGGCGCTGGAAGCGCATATTGCGACGGGGCTGACAACGTTATGCCACGCCTGGAGGATCACGCGGACTGACGGAACGCGATTTGCATTCACAGACCACGATGTTGACTTGAACTTGGGTGATGTCACATTCCGCGCCAACTCTGGCTTGAACGCCAAGGCCATTTCGCAAAGCACGGGCCTGTCGGTGAACAACACCGAGGCCATCGGCGCGCTGAGCGATGCATCGATCCGCGAGGATGAGATAGAGCAGGGCCGCTTTGACGGTGCCGAGGTGGTCAGCTGGTTGGTCAACTGGTCGGCGCCCGATCAAAGGTGGATGCAATTTCGGGGCACGATTGGCGAACTGCGGCGTGTTGACGGCGCGTTTCAGGCCGAGTTGCGCGGTTTGACCGAGGCGCTGAACCGTCCCTTGGGCCGGGTATTTCAAAAGCCCTGCACAGCCGTTCTGGGGGACGGCAACTGCGGATTCGATCTTAACCTCGCCGGATATGCTGAAACGCTCGCGGTGCAAAACCAGACTGAGCGGCGGGAGTTCAAATGGGAGAGCTTTGCCGGATTTGAGGATGGCTGGTTTGTGCGCGGTCGGCTTGAGGTTCTGGACGGTCCGGCTGCAGGGCTTTGGGGAATGATCAAACATGATCGGATCGTGCAAAATAGCAGGATCGTGGAACTTTGGGAACCGATCCGCGGCGCGGTCACTGCTGGCACGACTGTCAGATTGGTGGCGGGATGCGACAAGCGGATGAAAACCTGTCGCCTGAAGTTCAACAACCTTGTGAACTTTCAGGGCTTTCCGGACTTGCCAGGCGAGGATTGGGTGATGGCGGTGCCGCGATCCAGCCATGCAAATACCGGGGGCAGCTTGCGATGATCCACGCCGCTTCAGATATCGTCACGGCAGCGCGCGCTTGGATCGGCACGCCGTATGTCCACCAAAATGCGGCGCGCGGTGCAGGATGCGATTGTCTGGGACTGGTGCGAGGGATCTGGGGTGAACAGCGCGGCCGCGAACCCGAGTCCGTACCGACCTATACGATGGACTGGTCTGAGCCACAGGGCGAGGAACGCCTGTGGGCAACGGCGGCGCGGCATCTGGTTCCCAAGCGATTGACGGATGAAGCGCCCGGTGACGTTTTGCTTTTTCGGATGCGCAGCGGTGCCGTTGCGAAACATCTTGGCATCGCAGGGCGCATTGGCGCTGATGCCAGTTTTATCCATGCTTACAGCGGGCATGGCGTGGTTGAAAGTCCGCTGAGCGCGCCCTGGCGGCGCCGCATTGTGGCACGATTTGCATTTCCTGAGGAGACACCCTGATGGCGACGATACTTCTTTCAGCAGCAGGTGCCGCGGTCGGTGGCTCTTTCGGTGGAACAGTGGCAGGCTTGTCATCCGTGGCCGTTGGCCGTGCAGTGGGCGCAACCTTGGGCCGGGTCGTGGACCAGCGGCTGCTTGGCCAGGGCGGCCAGGCAGTCGAGACCGGCAAGGTGGATCGGTTCCGGCTGACCAACGCTGGGGAAGGCGATCCGGTTGCCCAGGTCTTTGGTCGCATGAGGGTCGGTGGGCAGGTGATCTGGGCTTCTGACTTTCGTGAGGTCGTCAGCGTTTCCGGCGGAGGCAAGGGTGGGCCTCCAAAACCGAAAACGACGTCCTATAGCTATTCCGTCAGTCTGGCGATTGCGCTTTGCGAAGGTGAAATCACCCGTGTGGGACGCATCTGGGCCGACGGAGAGGAAGTCGCTGCGGATGATTTGAACCTGCGCGTGTATACCGGAACGGTGGACCAGCAACCGGATCCGACCATCTCCGCAATCGAAGGTGCGGACCGGGTGCCGGGCTATCGCGGGACAGCATACGTGGTGATGGAGGATCTGCCGCTGGAACAATTCGGCAACCGGGTGCCGCAGTTTTCGTTTGAGGTCATCAGGCCTGAACAGCGCGCCGCGCCGGGGTCGGCGGATACGATGAGTTTCGGTATCAAGGGTGTGGCGTTGATCCCAGGAACAGGGGAATACAGCCTTGCCACGACGCCGGTGAATTACGTCAAAGGCGTAGGTGCGCGATGGAGCGCGAACACGTCGACGCCTGCCGGAAAATCGGATTTTGCGCTGTCTGTGGATTGCCTGAACGAGGAATTGCCCAACCTGCAAGCGGCATCTTTGGTGGTATCGTGGTTTGGGGATGACCTGCGGTGTGGCAATTGCAGCATTCAGCCGAAAGTTGAGGATGCGGCAATTGAAGGGGAGAACATGCCGTGGCGTGTTTCGGGGCTCACACGGGGCACGGCAGCGGAAATTGCGAAGATCGATGGCCGCCCTGTCTATGGTGGCACGCCAACTGATGCATCTGTGATTGAGGCAATCGAGGCGATGAATGCCTCGGGCAAAGCTGTCATGCTGTATCCGTTCATCTTGATGGAACAACTGGCAGGCAATACCTTGCCCGACCCATATAGCGACAACGACGCCCAAGCGCATCTGCCTTGGCGCGGGCGGATTACGCTCTCGGTGGCGCCGGGACGACCGGGCACTCCGGATGGCACGGGTGCGGCTGAAGCTGAGGTTGCTGCATTTTTCGGCACAGCCGCTGCGGCTGACTTTGCGGTCGGCGGTGGCGCGGTTAACTATACCGGCCCGCAGGAGTGGTCGTTTTCTCGCTTTATCCTGCACTATGCCGCGCTATGCGCCGCAGCGGGTGGCGTCGATGCTTTTTGCATTGGATCAGAGATGCGTGGTTTGACGCAGATCCGGGGGCAAGGCGGTGCCTTCGTGGCGGTGTCACGATTGCGCGCGCTGGCGGCAGAGGTGCGCGTTTTGCTAGGCCCGCAGGTTAAGATCAGCTATGCGGCGGATTGGTCAGAGTATTTTGGCTATCAGCCCGAGGACGGGAGCGGGGACCGCTTTTTTCACCTCGATCCGCTGTGGGCCGACGAAAACATAGATTTTATCGGAATTGATAACTACATGCCGCTCGCGGATTGGCGCGCGGATGACGGCCATCTGGACGTCCAGGAATGGGATTCGATCTACAATGTGGGCTACTTGAAGGCAAACATTGAGGGCGGCGAGGGGTTCGACTGGTACTATCATTCGCCGGAGGCCCGCGCCGCACAAATTCGCACCGAAATTACGGATGGTGCCCATGATGAGCCATGGATCTTTCGCTACAAGGATCTGCGCAATTGGTGGTCGAATGCCCATCATGAGCGGATCGGTGGCGTGCGGCAGGAGATACCGACCGACTGGATTGCAATGTCCAAGCCAATCTGGTTCACCGAATATGGCTGCGCCGCCGTGGACAAGGGTGCCAACCAACCCAACAAGTTTGTGGACCTCAAAAGTTCGGAGAGCAGCCTGCCGCATCATTCCACGGGAGCGCGGGACGAACTGATGCAGATGCAATACTTGCGCGCGATGTCCGAATATTGGTCCGATCCCGCACACAATCCGATGTCTTCGGAGTATGGGGGGGCCATGCTGAACATGGCGCGATCCTTTGTCTGGGCGTGGGACGTAAGGCCCTATCCGTTCTTTCCAAATAATCGCGAACTCTGGAGCGATGGCACCAGCTATGCGCGCGGGCACTGGATTAATGGCCGCACTTCGGCGCGATCGCTGGCATCGGTTGTTGGCGAGATTTGCAGGCGGGCGGGGCTTGAGCATTATGATACGTCCGGGCTGTATGGTCATGTGCGTGGCTATGCCGTGGACCGCGTCACGGACGCGCGGGCATCGTTGCAGCCGCTTATGATCCGCCATGGGTTTGATGCAATTGAGCGCGATGGCGCGTTACACTTCCAAATGCGGGACGGGTTGGATGCGAAGATGCTCGATCCCGAAACCTTCGCTGTGAGCCCCGATCTGGAGGGGATTACAGAGCAGGTGCGCGAGGCAGAGGCAGAGGTTTCGGGCCGCGTGCGTTTGCGGTTTGTGCAGGCGGATGGCAATTTTGACTCCATTTCCGAGGAAGCGGTTCTGGCTGACGAGGCCACCCACGCGGTTGCGTCATCCGAGCTGAACATGGCGCTGACGCGTGCAGAGGGCCGCCAGATCGCAGAACGCTGGCTTACGGAAGCGCGGGTCTCGCGCGAGACAGTGCGGTTCGCGCTCCCGCCGTCGCGGATGGGGTTGGGGGCAGGCGATGTCATTGGCCTGCCGGGTGACGGCGATGAGGGTCCGGGGCTTTACCGGATCGACCGGGTGGAGCAGGCAGACCTTCAGATCATCGAAGCGGTGCGCATTGAGCCTGAAGTTTACGATCCCGCTGAGATGGACGATGAACTGGTTCTGCTGCGGCCTTTCGTTTCGCCGACGCCGGTGGTGCCGCTGTTTCTTGACCTGCCACTTCTGCGTGGGGACGAAGTGCCGCATGCACCACATATCGCAGCAACCGCAGAACCCTGACCGGGCAGCGTGGCGCTTTACCATTCTGGCACGGACAGCGACTACCGCCTGAACAGCGTGCTGCCAGTCCGTTCAACCATCGGTGTGACCCAAAATGCCATGGCTGCTGCGCGTCCGGGTCTTGTGGATCGCGGTGAGGTGCTTGAGGTCAAGCTCACAAGCGGAACGTTGCAGAGCGTCCCGATGGATGCGCTGCTAAACGGTGCAAACCTTGCCGCGGTTGGTGACGGCAGTTCGGACCGCTGGGAAGTGTTCCAATTC
>JAGXHC010000150.1 GCA_024636405.1 Sulfitobacter sp.
ACCTTGCAGCGCACCGGATCTGATCGCGAATATGCCGGTGCGGTGGCCGGGATCGACGGCGTGTCGCTGGTGTTGCTGTCAGCCGGCGAAATCCCGCGTGAACTGGCCGCCGGGCGCATTCATCTGGGGGTGACGGGCACGGATCTGGTGCAGGAAAAACTGGCCCTTTGGGAGCAATTGGTTGAACCGCTGGAGCCTTTGCAATTCGGCCATGCCGATCTGATCGTGGCGGTGCCGCAGGCCTGGATCGATGTCGAGACGCTTGATGATCTGGACGCTGCCGCGGCAGCATTCCGGGCGCACCACGGATTTCGGCTGCGCATCGCGACGAAATATCACCGGCTTGTCCGGAACTTTCTGCGGGCGGGCGGGGTGGCCGATTATGCGCTGGTCGACAGCCAGGGGGCAACCGAGGGCACAGTGAAGAATGAAACCGCCGAGGCGATTGCCGATATTACGTCCAGCGGTGAGACATTGCGCGCCAACCATCTAAAACCGCTGAGCGACGGGTTGATCCTGCAATCGCAGGCCACCCTTTGGCGCAGCCGCACAGCGCCAATGGATGACGCGGACCGTGGAATTATGGCTGATATGATGCGGCGCCTGTCCTGACGTTGCGTCAGAACGCAAAAGATACAACAATCATTGGCGGCGTTTTTCCTTTTATATCAGCGTGGTATCGCAAAAAAAACTTTCAGATGCATACGCAGGCGTATGTACAACCCCCTTGCAGCGTGGCGTTGCCGCGATAGTCTGTTGTTCACGACAGCGCCGCGCGCCCGGATGATCCATCAAAAGGATCACATGCACGGCCAGGGGAGGATCGCCATTTCAATGTGGCACAACCGGGTGCAATGCGTCCGGAGGTGTTTGCAGGCATGGCGCAAGGGAGAGTGCCGTGCTGAAAATAGAAGACCTGCATCTGTCGTTTGGCGGTATCAAGGCTTTGCAGGGCATTAACTTTGAGGCGCGCGAAGGTGTGATTACCGGGGTCATCGGGCCCAATGGTGCGGGCAAGACTTCGCTTTTCAACGCCATTTCAGGCTTTTACACGCCGGATCGCGGCCGGGTGTTCTTTGAAGGCAGCGACATCACCGGATTAAGCCCTGACAAGCGCGCGGGTCTGGGACTGGCGCGAACGTTTCAGAACATCGCGCTGTTTCGTGGCATGACGGTGCTTGATAACATCAAACTGGGCGGCCACACACGGCTCAAGACCAATGTCTGGCAAGCGCTGCGGTATTTCGGAGCGGCGCAGCGCGAAGAACTGGAACTGCGCCGCGAGATCGAAGAGCGTGTGATCGACTTTCTTGAGATCGACCACATCCGAAAATACCCGATCACCATGCTGCCTTATGGTTTGCAAAAACGCGTAGAGCTTGGCCGCGCGCTGGCGATGCGGCCCAAGGTACTGCTGTTGGATGAACCCGTCGCCGGGATGAACCGCGAAGAAACAGCAGACATGGCGCGCTTCATTCTGGATGTGCAGGAACAGTTCGGCACGACGATTTTGCTGGTGGAACATGACATGCATATGGTGATGGACATTTGCAGCCACATCGTCGTGCTCAATTTCGGTCAGCAGATCGCAAGCGGGACACCTGACGAGGTGTCGAAGAACCCGGCAGTAATCGAAGCCTATCTGGGGGCAGCGGCATGAAAAAATGCGGGCACGTCAAGCCATCGGTCACGAAGCGGGAACGCGAAGCCTGCGGAGGGGCATTTTGATGGGACAGATCATCCAGTTCGCGATCAACGGTCTGATGTCGGGCGCTATTTATGCGCTGATCGCGGTGGGGATCGTATCGGTCTACAAGGCGACCAAGGTGGTGAACTTTGCCCACGGCTATCTGATCATGTTCGGAGCGTACTTTTACTACACCTTTTCGGTCATCGTACCGGGACAGCCCTGGGCACCCGTCTGGTTGGCCAGTTGGGAACCTGCCTGGCTGCTGGCCAAGCGCGAGGGGCTGGCAATGTTCTCGCCGATGGGGGCTGTGCTGGATTGGGTGACCAATGTGCCACGCATTGCCATTGGGTTAATCGGTGCGTTGCTGGCCAATGCGGTGCTGGGGCGGATCATCGAGCGGGTGTTGATGCGCCCATTGATGGGGCAAAGCGTATTTGCGATGATCATGGTGACGGTCGGGCTGATCTCCATCATGTCCGGCGGTGCGCAGCTTATCTGGACGGCCGATGCGGCGAATGTGCCTTATATCGCGCCCAATATGCCGATCCGGTTCGAGCTGTTCGGGACGATGATCTTTCTGTTTGGCACGGATCTTGTGAATATGATCGTGGCGCTGGTGATGTTCGGCGGCATCGTCGCCTTCGTGAAATTCACCAAGGGCGGCATTGCCATCCGCGCGACCGCAGAGGACCAATCAACCGCCTATTCCATGGGCATCTCGGTGCCTCGTGTTTTCAGCCGCGCCTGGGTGCTGGCCTCTACCACCGGGGCCGTAGCGGGCGCGATCCTGGCCACGCGCAACGGTATTTCACCGTCGCTTGGCCTCTTTGGCTTTTCGGTATTGGCGATCGTGCTGATGGGCGGGCTGGATTCTTATGTCGGCGTATTTATCGCGGCAATGATCGTGGGTGTGCTCGAAGCGATGACACAATGGAAGATGGGCGGCAGCTGGGCCGAGATCGTGCCCTATGTTACCGTGCTGGTGGTGCTGATCTGGCGACCCCACGGATTGTTCGGCACCCGCGAGGTGGAACGGATATGATCAACGCCAATCTCAAATCCAGCTATGCCGCAGATGAGCGCGTGCTGAACAACCGCTACAAGCAGATTTTCGTCTATGGCATGATGGCGGCGCTGGTGGTGTTTACCTACCTTGCCAATGATTATGCCATCCTGATCGCCAGCCGGATGGGCATTTTGCTGATTGCGGTGGTTGGGATCAACATTCTGACGGGCTATACCGGGCTGGTTTCGCTGGGGCACGGGGCGTTTGTGGCCATCGGTGCGTTCGGCGTGACGATCTTCAACAATGTCATGACGGGGATCATCCCGGCGGGCATCATGCCGTTCCTGTCTGTGCCGTTTGCTGTCACGCTGGCCGCACTTGTCGGGGTCCTGGTTGGGCTGCCGTCGCTTCGGGTCAAGGGGCTTTATCTTGCGGTGACGACGCTGGCCGCGAACTTTATCGTGATCTTCCTGATCGAAGAAGACCTCTTTGCGCCCTGGACGGGTGGCATGGTTGGGCTGACCACCAACACGCCGAATTTCTTCGGCTGGGTGCTTGATAGCAAACGCGAGATGTTCGGCCTGATCGCGGTGGTTGGCTTCACCACCCTGTTGATGGCGCAAAACCTGATCCGCACCCGCATCGGCCGCGCTTTTATCGCGATCCGCGACCGCGACTATTCCGCTGAAATTCTGGGCATTTCGCTGCTGCGGTACAAGTTGACCAGCTTTGCCATTTCGGCGGCCTATTGCGGGCTGTCAGGCGCGCTTTTTGCATTCTTCTATGCGCGCATCCTGCCGGAACAGTTTGAACTGAACCTGTCGCTGCAACTGGTTGCGGCGCTGATCATCGGGGGCATGGGACGCACCATGGGACCGGTGTTCGGGGTGATCATCATCGTGCTGGTGCCGGAACTGATCAAGACGCTGTTCGGCGCACTGGCGGGTGATGCCGCGGGCGTGGGGCAACTGCGCGCACCCTTGCAGGAGATCGCCTTTGGTCTGCTGCTGGTGTTCTTTTTGCTGAAAGAGCCTTTGGGCATCAATCAGATCGTCGACCGTATTCTGCGTGCCGCAAACCGCTGGCCGTTTGCACGCGGATAATCATAACAAGGCCACCTCTGGGAGAAGATATATGACACTGAACCGACGTTCCTTCCTCGCTACATCTGCTGCGGCAACCGCGCTGATGGGCGCACCGATGATCGCGCGCGCGCAACCCAAGGAATATGTGCTGGGCGCATCGCTGCCGCTGACGGGGCCGTTTGCCACCGCAGGGCAACTGGTCGCGCCGGCCTTTGCCCTGGCCACCAAACTTTTCAACGACGAAGGCGGCATTGCGGGCACGCCCATCCGCTTCGTCACCGAAGATTCAGGCTATGTGCCGCAAAACTCATTGGCCAACTACCAGCGCGCGCTGGCCTCTGAAGGCAAGAACATGATCGGTTATTTCGCCGACAGCACAGGCGCGATGAAGCTGATTGCGCCAGAGTTGAAAGGCGAAAACGCGCGCATCATGGGATCGACTTCGTTTGCATCCGAATTGGCCGATCCGACCACGCATCCCTACCAGTACCTCTCCGGGCCGACCTATCAGAGCCAGTTCGACATCCTGCTTCAGAACATCAAGAACGAGGGCGGTGAGAAGGTGGCGTTCATCTTCTCAAACACCGAGTTCGGACGCGACCCCATTGAGCATGGCAAGGCGACGGCAGAAAGGCTGGGGCTTGAGGTGGTTCTTGAGGAAAGCACCAAGGCCCAAGGCGCCGACATTCCGACGCATGTCACCAAGTTGGCACAATCGGGTGCGGATCATTGCATTCTGCACGGATATGTCACCGGCGTCTGGCCGCAACTGATCGGCGGCGCGCGCCAGTTCGGCTTGCCGACCAAGTTCATGGGCACCTTCTGGGGCATGGAAAAGCTGATTGCGGACCGTGTGACCTCGGAAGCGGGACCGTTTCTGGCGGGTTACGAAGGGGTGATGCCGTACCGGTATTTCTATGATCGTGACGATGCGCCCCGGTATCAGCAGTACGCAGAATTGAGCAAGACGATGTTCGCGGGCACGCCGCTGGAAAACTACATGTCCACCTGGGCGATCCAGACCATGTGTGGGCTTGAGATCGCGATGAAGGCATTCCGCGACACGGCAGAGGCAGGCAACGAGCTGACGGCCGATAATGTTGCGGAGACGCTGGCAGGGATCACAGATTGGGATTCCGGTGGCTTCTTTGGCGGACCGGTAACCATGACGGACAATGCAATCCCCACAGGCCGCGTGTATGGCTATGATCCCGAAACCGGGCTGTTCACGCCAAAGTCCGACTGGCTTAGCGTCTGACGAATGGATGGGAGGGTCCGCCCTCCCATCCTTTTTCTCCAACGCCGAAAGAATGGGACACCGCGTGCTGACCATCGAAAACATTGAAGTGACGTACCACCATACTGTGCAGGCGCTGCGTGGGCTGTCGCTGGAGGTGCCGGATGGCAAGATCGTGACCCTGCTGGGCACCAACGGTGCGGGCAAGACCACGACGCTGAAGGCGGCCAGCAACCTGTTGGCGCTGGAAAACGGCGAGGTGGGCGAGGGGCGGATTTCGTTCAAAGGGCAATCGATCCTGACCATCGCACCTGACAAGTTGGTGCAACAAGGGCTGTTTCACGTCCGTGAAGGGCGGCGGATATTTTCCGAGATGACGGTGGAGGACAACCTTATTGCGGCGTCCTATGCGCTGGACCGCCGACAGGTGAAGCCGGATTACGACAAGGTCTATGCATTTTTCCCCCGTCTCAAAGAACGCCGAAAACAGATCGCGGGCTACCTGTCCGGGGGCGAACAGCAAATGCTGGCCTTTGGACGGGCGATGATTGCGCGGCCCGAATTGATCTTGATGGACGAGCCGTCACTGGGTCTTGCGCCCAAGGTGGTGGAAGAGATTTTTGACACCATCAGGCGGCTGAACCAAGAGGATGGTGTGGCGATACTGTTGGTGGAACAGAACGCGGGCGTTGCATTTTCCGTGGCCGATTACGGCTATATCATGGAAAGCGGCCAGATCGTCATGGAAGGCGATGTTGCGACACTACGCAACGACAAGGACATTCAATCCTTCTATCTGGGCATGTCCGATGACGGGTTTGACGCGCGCCAGTCGTTCCGGGACGTCAAGCATTACAAGCGCCGAAAACGTTGGCTTAGCTGAGGAGGAAATCATGCCGTTCGATGAACCAAAGCAAGGATTTGCACCGATGGTGCAACTGGTGCACGACCACGCGCAGGCCCGCGGGTCGGCTGTTGCAATGCGTCAGAAGGCGTTCGGCATCTGGAACGAGATTACCTGGGATGGGCTACAGGAACTGATGCAGGCGATTGCCTCGGGGCTGTTGCACCTGGGGCTGGCACCCGGAGGCCATGTCGGCATTCTGTCGGAAAACCGCAGCGAATGGGTGCAGGCGCAGTTGGGCATCAATGCAGCGGCGGGCGTTGTGGTGGGGATGTATCCGACCAGCCCACCAGCCGAGCTTGAGCATCTGATCAATGCGTCCGATACCACGATCCTGTTCATCGAGGATCAAGAACAGCTCGACAAGATCAAGCAGTTGGGCGCTTCGGTGCCACGTCTGGAGCGGTTGATCGTGTTGAATCCCAAAGGAACGGCAGGCGAGGATGTGCTGGGGCTGATGTCTTTTGCCGCGCTGCTGAAACTGGGCCGCGAGAAGCTGACGCAGACCGCTGATGATCTGCGCGCACGGCAGGCGGCAATCCAGCCGGACGACACGGCGATGATGGTTTTCACCTCCGGTTCTACCGGGTTGCCCAAGGCGGCAGAGATTTCGTACGGCAATATCCACGCGGGCGGCGCATTGGCGCAAGATGTATTCGGGGACTATCCGCCCGGCACGGATGTGCTGAGCTATCTGCCATTGTGCCATATTGCGGAACAGGCAGTGACAGTGATCAACGGGCTGAACCAACAATTTGTAATGAACTTCGGCGAGAGTTTGCGCACCATCACGCTGGACCTGCGCGAGGTCGCCCCGCAGGTGTTCTTTGGCGTGCCGCGGATCTGGGAAAAGATGCAGGCGGGGGTATTGGTCCAGGCGCAAACGGCAGGGCTGCTGCGGCGGCCGCTGACGCTGATGGCGCTTCAGGGGGCGCAACGGCGCGGCATGGTGCGGCGCGATCGCTGGAGCATGGCAGACCGGGTCGCCAATGCGTTCTGGGAAGTGCTGGTTTACCGCCATATCCGCAGCTACCTTGGCCTGGGCCGTGTGCGGTTCGCCATTTCCGCTGCCGCCCCGATCAGCGCTGATCTGTTGGGGTTCATGCGCGGCATCGGCGTGAACATCCGCGAAGCCTGGGGCATGTCAGAGACATCCGGCGTCGGCACTGTTCAATCCGACTGGGGCCAGTGTGACGGGCGCATCGGGTTCGCTGTTGGCGGTATCGAGACGAAGATCGCCGAGGACGGAGAGCTGTTGTTTCGCGGCGCCACCATTTTCAAGGGGTATTACAAGAACCCCAAGGCGACAGCAGAGACGATTCAGGACGGCTGGCTTCATACCGGGGACGTGGCACGGCTGGAAGCCGATGGATCGCTCAGCCTGATTGACCGCAAAAAGGACATTATGATCAACGCGGCGGGCAAGAACATGTCGCCCGCCCTGATCGAGAATGTAATCAAGGCCAGCCCCTTTATCAAAGAAGTGATCGTGATCGCGGACAAGCGGCCCTATCTCGGTGCGCTGGTGCAACTGGACATGGATACCGTTCGGCTG
>JAGXHC010000021.1 GCA_024636405.1 Sulfitobacter sp.
GCGCCGCGACGGAGGAAACGGCATGACCCTGCTGAGCGTGCGCGACATGAAAACCGATATTGGCCAATATGCCGTGCTGCATGGCATCAGCTTTGACGTGCCCGATGGCGGTGTATTCGTTTTGCTGGGCCGCAATGGCGCCGGAAAGACGACCACCTTGCGGTCCATCATGGGGCTATGGAAGCCCTCGCCGGGCTCTGTCGTTTTTAACGACGCTGAGATTTCCGGCCTGCCCACTGCCGAGATTGCGCGCAAGGGTATCGCCTATGTCCCGGAGAATATGGGCATTTTTGGCGGTCTTACGGTGGAGGAAAACCTGATCCTTGCCACCGCAAAGGGCAAATTCGACCAACCCCGCCTGCGCCGCATCTATGATCTGTTTCCCGCACTTGAGAAATTCTGGACCAAGCAGGCCTGGAGCCTGTCAGGCGGTCAGAAACAGATGCTGTCGGTGGCCCGCGCCATCGTGGAGCCGCGCGCCCTGATCCTGATCGACGAGCCGACCAAGGGGCTGGCCCCGTCCATTGTGGCCGCCATGAGCGAGGCATTTCGCGAGATTGCCCAGACCACCACGATCCTGCTGGTGGAGCAGAATTTCAACTTTGCGCGTAATCTGGGTCGGGACATGGCCGTGGTAGATGACGGTCGCGTCGTACACCGTGGCACAATGGCTGAATTCGCCGCCAATACCGCGTTACAGGACCGCCTGCTGGGCCTGTCCGCATGAGGGGATTCATGGAAAAAGTAACTGACATGCTGGGGCGTTACGGTGGGGTTAACCTTTTGCCCGTTGCCCTTGCGGCCATTGCCTTTGTGCTGATTGGTGCGCCGTCTTCCTGGGTCACGCTTACCATTGCGGGACTGTCGATGGGCATGATGGTCTTTCTCATGGCATCCGGGCTGAGCCTTGTTTTCGGGCTGATGGACGTGCTGAACTTTGGCCACTCTGCCTTTATCAGCTTTGGCGCCTTTGTGGCGGCGTCAGTGCTGGCGGCCTTGGGCGGTTGGCTGGACAGTGACAATGTGTTTCTGGCCGCTGCCGCGCTGGGGCTTGCGTTGCTGGCAGCGATTGCCTTTGGTCTGGCGGCGGGGCTGTTTTTTGAAACGGTCATCATCCGGCCGGTGTACCGCGACCACCTGCGCCAGATTCTGATCACGATGGGGGCTTTGATCGTCTCGGAACAGATCATCCTTGCGGTCTGGGGCGGCACGCCGATGATTGTGCCGCGGCCGGATTTTCTGGAGGGCGCGTGGATCATCGGGGATGTCAGCATTGAGATCTACCGCGTCTTTGCCTTCGGGCTGGGGGCTGCTGTCTTTGTCGGGCTGATGGTTCTGCTCAACCGCACCCGCATCGGGCTGTTGATCCGTGCCGGTGTCGAAAACCGCGAAATGGTCGAAGCGCTGGGGTTCAAGATCAACCGTCTGTTCATCGGGGTGTTCATGCTGGGCAGTGCGCTGGCCGCGCTTGGGGGCGCGATGTGGGCCGGGTATGAAACCCTGATCACCCCGGCGCTTGGTGGCGAGATGATGATCGTTGTTTTCATCGTTGTCATCATTGGCGGGCTGGGATCGATCGAGGGGACATTGCTGGGCGCGCTTATCGTCGGGCTGACGGCCAATTACATCGGCTATCTGGCCCCGAAACTGGCGCTGGCGTCCAACATGATCCTGATGATGGCAATTCTGATGTGGCGCCCAAGCGGGCTGCGGCCAGCGGTCAAGTGAGGGCAAAGCGATGAAAGATACCTACGGCACCCTCGCGATCAAGGCTGTGATGCTGAGCATCATTGGAATGTTGCTTTTTGCCCCTTTTCTGTTTCAGGACGTGCGTGCGCTGGAAGTTGCCGCGCGCATCTGCGTTTTCATCGTTCTGGTGGCAAGTTACGATTTGCTGATCGGCTATACTGGCATTGTCAGCTTTGCCCATACGATGTTCTTTGGCTTCGGCGCCTACGGCACGGCCATCGCGCTCAAGCAGATGGGGCCGGGCTGGGATTCCGTCCTGCTGGGCACTGTCGCGGGGGTGGTCATCTCCTTGATCGTGGCCACGGCAATCGGGTTGATCAGCCTGCGGGTCAAGGCGATCTTTTTTGCGATGATCACGCTGGCGGCGGCATCCGTGGTGCTGGTGCTGGCGTCACAGCTTAGCCAACTGACCGGCGGCGAGGACGGGATCACCTACCGCGCACCGGACCTGTTCAAGACCGCGACCAAGCTGCTGACCGATGACGACGGCAAGGTCGTCCGCTGGTTCGGTGTCAAGCTTAACGGCAAGCTGGCGGCCTATTACTTTGTGTTTTTCACGTCGGCCATTTTGTTCATCGCAATGCTGCGCATCACTGTGTCCCCGCTGGGCACGGTTCTGAAGGCGATCCGCGAAAACGAGGCGCGGGCCGAGGCCATCGGTTACCGCGTTGTGGCCTACCGCACCTTCGTGTTCTGCCTTTCCGCCGTGGTGGCGTCGCTGGTGGGATCGGTCTACGCCATCTGGCTGAAATATACGGGCCCTGACACCGCGCTGTCCTTTGCGATCATGATCGACATTCTGCTGATGGTGGTGATTGGCGGCATGGGCACGATGTGGGGCGCGGTGATCGGTGCGGTGCTGATGGTGATGGCGCAGTATTACCTGCGCGACCTGATGGGCGCCGCATCAGAAGCAGTGTCAGGCATCCCGTTACTGCCCGAACTTCTGGCGCCTGACCGCTGGTTGTTCTGGCTTGGCATCATCTTCATCCTGCTGGTCTACTTCTTTCCCAAGGGGATCGTCGGCACCCTGATGACAAAAGGCGCACGCACATGACGGCACCTCATTTTGCTTTCGTACCTGTTATGGACCACGAAATTCACGTCACCGAATGGGGAACAGCCGGCGCGCCTGCCCTTTTGATGGCGCATGGGCTTGCGCGGACGGGCCGGGACTTTGATGAAATCGCAGCCGCACTTTGCGACGAATATCATGTGCTTTGCCCCGACATGATCGGGCGGGGCCGGTCAAGCTGGGCGACCGCGCCGGTCGCGGAATATTCGACCGAGTATTATGCAGGCATCGCCACCGACCTGATGGATCATTACGGCATTGACCGCGCCGCGTGGCTGGGCACGTCGATGGGCGGCCAGATCGGGATGCGGCTTGCCTCCGGCGGGCACGGTGACCGGCTGACCTGTTTGCTGATCAACGATATCGGTCCCGAGGTGCCTCAAAATGCTGTTGAACGGATCCTGTCCTACGTCGGCAACCCGCCACATTTCGACAGTTTCGGGCAGGCCGAAAGCTGGTTGCGCAGTGCCTACGCGCCTTTTGGACCGGCATCGGATGAATTCTGGCACCGTATGGCGCGCACATCGCTGCGCCGCCGTTCTGACGGGCGGCTGACGCTGCATTACGATCCCGCCATCGTGCGCCAGTTGACCGACACGCCCGATGACCTCACGACCTGGGACCGCTGGCAAAAGATAACCACGCCGTCGCATGTGTTTTATGGGGCGCATTCGGATCTGCTGACCAGTGACATCCTGCAACGCATGATTGCATCGGGACCAAAACCCGGCACCACCGTGTTTGAGGATTGCGGCCATGCCCCCACCCTGTCGCGCCCCGATGACATCGCAAAGGTGCGTCAGGTGCTGGACGCGCTGACGGCGTCACGCTGATCGCAAGCCGCCCGTTCTGACAAAGCGGTCATGACCTTGGCTGCCCGGATTGCGCGGCGCAACCGCCGCAAAGATCCAGATCTGCGCAGCCACGCTCCGCCCCGCATTGCGCCGCCCCGCGTTGTACCGACAGCAAAATTTTGCACATGCGCTATATATGCCTTGCAACCGAAAGCCTCCGCAACGACTATATTCAATAATCAGAATGGGTGGAGGACGAAGCAATGCACATCAGCCGAAGAACGGTCCTGGGCGGGTTGGGAGGATTTGCCGTCAGCGGTACTGCATTGCGCGCATTCGCAACCACATCAACCACGGTCGGGGACTACGAATTCCTAAGCGTCAGCGACGGCAATCTTGTGCTGCCGGGCGGATTTTTCTTTGACGGGTTGCCGCAGGACGAACTGGCAAAAGTTCTTGCCGACTACAACCTGTCGCGCGATCAGCTTGAGCCGCCCTGCAACGTCACTCTGCTGCGCCACGGCGACCGGACCGTGCTGTTTGACGCGGGGTCAGGCCCGGCCTTCATGCCAAGCGCTGGCACGCTGCTGGAAAGCCTGGACGCGGTCGGCGTGGCGGCCAGCGACATTACCCACGTGGTCTTTACCCATGCCCACCCTGATCACCTTTGGGGGGTGTTGGACGACTTTGACGATCCGGTGTTTGCCAATGCCGACTTTATGATGGGCCGCGTTGAATGGGACTATTGGCGCGACCCCAACACCGTCGACAGCATCGGCGCGGCGCGCGCGGCCTTTGCGGTTGGTGCCGCGCGCAGATTGGATGCGATAGAGGAGCGGATGAGCCTTATCGCGGACGGTCAAGAGATCCTGCCGGGCATCGTGGCACAATCCTCGCCCGGTCACACGCCGGGCCATATGGCATTTGAAATCCGGTCCGGCGATACCACACTGATGGTGGGCGGCGATGCGATCGGCAATCACCACGTTGCCTTTGCTCGCCCCGAATGGCCAAGCGGCGCAGATCAGGACAAGGATCTTGGCGCGAAGACGCGGGTGAAGCTGCTGGACAAGCTGGCCCATGAAAAGACGGTCCTGATGGGGTTCCACCTTCCTGACGGGGGGCTTGGGCGTGTGGAGCGCAAAGACGACGCCTACCGTTTTGTCGGAGCGGAGCTATGAAACACATCTTGATCGCAGCCCTTTTGGCAGCCGGACCAGCGCAGGCCAGCGAAGACATCCCCGACAAATATCCTGCCTCGCTGCTTTATGACAAACCCTACGAGGTCATTCCGGGTGTCTTTTCCGCCATCGGAGCAACCGCACCGCCCGGTTACGAGAACGCCGGTCACAATAACAACCTGAGCTTCATCGTGACCGGTGACGGGGTTGTGGTGGTCAATGGCGGCGCGGCTTACGGGTTGGCGAAGGCATTGCATGACGAGATCAAGGCCGTCACGGACCAGCCGGTAAAACTTGTCTTTAACGAGAACGGTCAGGGCCATGCTGTGCTGGGCAACAATTACTGGGCCCAACAAGGTGTGCCCATTGTCGCGCATGTGGACGCGGCCCATGAAGTCGAAGAAAATGGCGGCAGCCTGCTGGAAAGCATGAAGGCCTATAACGGCGATCAGGCCGACGGCACAGAGGTACAGGTCGCGACCGAAACCTTCGATGACGAATACATCGTGCAGATGGGCGGATTTCGCATCGAAGCGCGCTATCTTGGCCCGGCCCACAGCCCCGGCGACATCGTGATCTGGTTGCCGGAGCAGAGCCTTGTCATTGCGGGTGACATGGCATTTCACGAACGGATGCTGCCAATTTTCGCGGACACCATTACCGCCGATTGGATAGAGACATGGGACACGGCCTTTGAACCGCTGGGCGCGACCTATGTCATTCCGGGCCACGGCCACCCGACCAATATGGCGCAGGTGCGCCGGTTTACGCGCGATTATCTGATCTATCTGCGCGCAAAAATTGCCGCGCATCTGGAGGCAGGCGGCGGCTTGGCTGAGGCTTATTACGTCGATCAGACACCTTATGCGAACCTTGACACGTTTGAAGAACTGGCCACCAAGAACGCTGGCCGGGTGTTCGAACAGATGGAATTTGAATAGACGCTACTGCGCGGCGCGCGGCAGTCTGGCAAGCTGACAGCGCGCCCACAGGTCGCTCAACCCGTCGATAAGGTTATCGACATCCTGCGCGCTGTGCACGGGCGACGGGGTGATGCGCAGCCGCGCCGTGCCTTGGGGCACTGTGGGGTAGTTGATGGGCTGAATGTAGATACCGTGATCCTTCAGCAGCAGATCCGCGATATATTTGCATTTCACCGGATCGCCCACCATCACCGGAATAATGTGGCTGGGGTTCGGGGTATGCGGAATGCCGGCGCTGTTCAGCCGCGCGCGGACCTGCGCCACGCGTTCGCGATGCGCGGCGCGCTCGACCTGTGAGACCTTCAAATGGCGCACAGAGGCCGCGGCACCGGCAGCGATCGCGGGTGACAGGGCCGTCGTAAAGATGAACCCGCTGGAAAAGCTGCGGACAAAATCGCAGATCTGCGCCGAAGCCGCGATATAGCCGCCCATGACGCCGAATGCCTTGCCCAGCGTGCCCTCAATCACCGTAATGCGATCCATCAGACCTTCACGTTCCGCGATCCCGCCGCCACGCGGGCCGTAAAGGCCAACGGCATGCACTTCGTCCAGATAAGTCATGGCGTTAAAGCGCTCAGCGAGGTCACAGATTTCTGCGATCGGGGCAATGTCGCCGTCCATGGAATAGACGCTTTCGAAGGCAATGAGCTTGGGGATTTCATGTGGCAGGCTGGCAAGCTTTGCTTCAAGGTCATCCAGATCATTGTGCCGCCAAATCATCCGCCGTGCACCCGAATGCCTGATGCCTTCGATCATCGACGCATGGTTGAGCGCGTCAGACAACACCACACATCCCGGAATCCGTCCCGCAATCGTACCCAGTGTGGCCCAGTTAGACACATAGCCGGATGTGAAAAGCAGTGCTGCCTGCTTGCCATGAAGATCGGCCAGTTCGCGTTCCAGCAGAACATGGTCGTGGGTTGTGCCGGAAATATTGCGCGTGCCCCCCGCCCCGGCACCGCAGCGGTCAAGCGCCGCATGCATCGCCCCCAACACCGCAGGATGCTGACCCATGCCCAAATAATCGTTCGAGCACCAGATCGTAACGGGCGCAACCGCCCCGGCCCCATGGGCCAGAGCTTGTGGAAAGGCGCCGCATTGGCGTTCCAGCTCGGCAAACACGCGGTAGTTTCCATCGTCCCGAAGCGTGCTCAGCGCCGCGCTGAAATACCCGTCATGGTTCATCACTACTGCATCGCTTCTTTTACAATGTCTTCAAGCAGCGTCTGAACCGTCTGCATTTCGCCTTCAGGATAGGTGCGGTATCCTATGGTCACCGCGCCCTCCTGATCGGCGACAAATATGCCGTACGGACAGTGGGCAATGTTCATCGCGTCGGCTTCCATGACTTCGCGCGATATCTGTGCAGAGCAGAACAGGAACACGTCAGCCGCCTCGAACAGCTTTACATCGCTGCCGACATCGGCACCGGTGCGTGCCAGCATGTCGCCCACGTGGCTGACGTAGTCGATGACCAATCCCCGCCCGACAATCGCGTTTTCAACCGCAAAGGTGGCGTCGGCAAAGCTGCCTTCAAAGGGATAGGTGACCGCCTGATCCTGCGCGGCCAATGGCCCTGCAACAAGCCCCAGCAGTCCTGCAAAAAGTATTTGTCTCATGTGATGTCCTTCCAAGATCAAACTTGTGGTTGATAAGAAGTACGGGCCGTGATCTGTGCTCGTCCGCACCTGTGGTTCAAGTAGGCCACACCCGCTGCGCTGAAGGAAGCCCTCCGGTTACATATCCTGAAAGGTCTTCAGATAGGCGATGATGGCGTCGACATCCGTCTGTTTCTTCAGCCCGGCGAAACCCATCTTCGTGCCTTTGATGTATTTGCGGGGCGCGGCAAGAAATGCGGCCAATGTCTCATCCGTCCAGACCAGACCCTCGTCAGCCTGGGCAATCAGCGGTTTGGAGTATTTGAACCCGTCAACCCCGCCTGCCGCATGGCCGAAAACGCCGTTCAGGATCGGGCCGGATCGGTTCTTGGCGCCCTCGCCCACCTGATGACAGGCCGAACATTTGCGAAAAATCTTTTCACCGGCTGCGACAAGTTCAGGATCGATGCCGGGTACGTCAGGTTCGGGTATCATTTCTTCGGTTTCAGCGACGGCATTGACCTCCGCCTCTTCAGCGACCCCGGTTTCTGCCTTCGCCGCGTCGGGCGTCACATCAAGCACCATGGCGCGCATCGTCACTTCGACGTTGTCCTTGCAGTCCGTCATGCAAGGCTCGCCCACCCACTGCGAAAACTCGGTCTCGATCCTGTTATCCACGATGAACCCGTCCGCATTTGGCAGTTCAAAGGCAGCAAAGTCGGCATCGGACAACACGAATTCATCGTCCACCAGATCATTGGAATAAAGGATGTAGGCCACGATGGCATATACTTCGTCCGGCTCAAGCGATTGCGCATTGCCGAAAGGCATTGAGCGGTTGATGTAGTCCCAGGCCGTCGAAAGATGCGGCCAGTAGCTGCCGACCGTCTTGACCGGATCCTTGCGGTCCAATGTATCCCAGCCGCCCGCCAGCTTGGGCCAGTTGCCCACACCTTCGGCAAAATCGCCGTGGCAGGACGCGCATTTGTCAGCAAAAACCACTTCGCCGGTCAGCACGTCACCGGATCCCGGCGGCAGGCCCGTGCCATCGGGAGATACGTCCAGATTCCAGGCCGCAATCTCTTCGGGAAGCGCTGTGCGCCCCAGACCAAAAGGCTCTGCCATTGCAGGCGTCGCCAGCACGGTGAGCGCGGCCGCAACTTTAAGAAACTTCGACATTTTCCGCCTCCCCATCCGGGCGCACCCACCAGGTTTGAATACAATTGTTGTGATAGACGGAATTTTCACCCCGAACGTCGCGCAGTTGCGTCTTTGTCGGCTGCACGTATCCGGTTTCATCCATCGCGCGCGATTGAAGGTACATTTCTTCGCCGTTCCAATCGGTATCGAGATAGAACCGCGTCAATGCCATCCGTTCGCCCGGTTTGGCCAGTCGCGCTGTCTCCCATGTATTGCCGCCATCCTTGGACACATCGACACGCGCGATGGCACCGCGCCCGGACCATGCCAACCCGGAGATGACCAAAGGTCCGTTGCCGTGTGTGATCGGTGACTGCGGACTGGGGGAGGTGACGACCGATTTCGCGTCCATCGCCCATGTCCATTTGCGCGAAATACCGTTCTCCAGCGTGTCGGTGTATTTGCTGGTTTCTTCACGACTTTCTACCGGGCCATCCATGACCTCGATCCGGCGGATCCACTTGACCCACATGTTGCCTTCCCAGCCGGGCACGACAAGCCGGACAGGATAGCCATGCTCTTTTCGCAGCGCCTCGCCATTGGCCTTGAACGCGACCAGCACGTCGTCCAGCGCCTTTTCCATCGGGATGGAGCGCCCATTTGAAGACGCATCGGCCCCTTCGACATAGACCCATTTGCCCGCCGTATTGTACCCGGCCTCTTCCAGCAGGGTCCGCAGCGGCACGCCGGTATATTCCATGTTGTGGATCATGCCGTGGGTGAACTGCGCGCCATTCAATTGGGCACCGGCCCATTCCATTCCGGTATTCGCGGCACATTCGCAAAAATAGACATGGTTTTCGCGCGGAAACCGCTCCAGATCGGCGTAGGAGAAAACGATCGGACGCTCCACCAAGCCATTGATCATCAGCCGGTAATCTTCTTTCTTCAACTCGATCGCGCCCGAATGGTGCCGCTCAAACGCGCAGCCCTGCGGCGTTATCGTCCCATCAAGCGCATGGATCGGGGTGAAGTTGATCGAACTGATGGTGTCAGCGGTCAACCATTCCACATTGCGGCGGATGACATCCGCCTCATATTCGATCGGCAGACCGTATGGCGAGGCATCAACACCCTCGCCAAGTCCCTGCGCCCAAGGCTGAACTTGCGTGATCAGAGGGTCCGGCGTTTCCGCTCTGGCCACTCCGGCGACAGTGGCCGCAGCACCTGTCACCAAGCTTTGGGCCAAAAACGCCCTGCGTGACGTGCGCTTTGTCATGGGTATCTCCGTATCTTGTTACGCGTCAGGATGTTTCAGGCAGTGATCAGGGGCGGATATAGCTGTATCCTTCCTCCTGAAGAGAAATCAGGCGCACGACGCCCGATGGCACCATCTTGGCTTCATCCAGCAGCGAAATCTCCGCGCCGGCCTTCTTGGTCATGCCGTCCAGCGTGTTCTGACACGCGGCAAACGTCAGGTTTTCCATTTCCAGCGACATGGCGGAAATGCGGTCGGCCACAGGGCTTTTGCCTTCGATCAGCATGTTCAAACCGGGGCCGTAAGTGACCACTTCGACCACGACAGTATCGCCCTGCTCTTCATAATAACTGGTCAAATTCGCCACATTGTTGAGCGCCATGTTCATCACCTGGGGATCGTTTTCATCAACATGGACCGCGACGCGGTGGGTCACGCCTTCGGCATAGGCTGCGGTGGACAAAGCGACGCCGAGAATGGCGGCTGTGAGTACATTTTTCATGGGTGCAGTTCCTTTTTGTTCGCCGCGAGACTAAATGCCGGCGACCTGGACGCTATTGTTTGGGTCGAGCGTGACGGTGCCCTGTTTTCGGATGTGGTTTTCGACGACATCCCAGATCGGCGGCCCTTCGGTGCCTTCATTGACCGACGCCCAACCGGCAACCTGATAAGATCTGGCGGGGTCAATCATTTCGCCGGTCTTGAGCAGGGTCATTTCGGTGATCCGCTGGCCTTGCGGTTTGGTGATGTCGATGCGGTAGCCCAACCCGCCGGTGCGCACCATATCGCCGCCTTGCTGGTAATAGGGGTCGGGATTGAACAGGTTATCGGCCACGTCTTCCAATACCACATGCAGGAATTCTCCTGTCATTTCTGTGCGGTACGCCTCTGGGTAAGTCATGGAGGTGACGTTCCAGATGTCTTCCCGCGTGATATCCTGCCCCGGCAGCAGCGATGGTCCCCAGCGCACACCGGGGCTGAGTGCAATCTCTGCCTCCCGCTCTGACAGCAGCGCGTCGCAGATCAGATCATCCCACGTGCCGTTGAAATTGCCCCGACGGTACAAAAGGTCGCCGGTCTGGCCGATGACTTCGGTCAAATCTGTCTCAAAGGGGGCGCGCTGTTCGTCGATGACGGAAGCAACCTCTGGATCAGGCGCGATCACGTCGGAAAATATCGGGATCAGCTTGTGACGAAAGCCCATCATGCGCCCGTTCTGAATGTCCAGATCGACGCGGCTGACGAATTTGCCGTTTGACCCTGACGCAACAATGATGGTGTCGCCCACCAGCACCGGTTCGGGCAGCGCATCATGGGTATGGCCGGACAGGATCACATCGATGCCGGTCACAATGCCTGCCATCTTCTTGTCCACGTCAAACCCATTATGGCTAAGCAGAACGACCAGTTCCGCACCTTGGGCGCGCACTTCGTCCACCATTTCCTGCATATGCTCATCACGGATGCCAAAAGCATATTCCGGGAACATCCAGCCGGGGTTGGCAATTGGCATATAGGGGAATGCCTGGCCGATTACCGCAACCTTAACACCACCGCGTTCAAAGAATTTATACGGGGGGAAAAGCTCGGCTGGTTCGTCCCATTCGGCGTCAAAGATATTCTGCCCAAGCGCTGCAAAGGGCAATGCGCCGACCAGTTCCTGCACCCGCTCAGATCCCAGCGTGAATTCCCAGTGAAATGTCATCGCGTCGGGTTTAAGCGCGTTCATCACGTTGACCATGTCCTGGCCTTTGGTGTGAAAACAGGTGTAGCTGCCATGCCAGGTATCGCCACCATCCAGCAAAAGGGCATCTGGCCGCTCGGAACGGATCTGATTGATGACGGTTGCAACGCGGTCAAGTCCGCCAACCTTGCCATACCCCTTGGCAAGGGCCGAAAAATCACCCGAGCTCATGGCGTAATGCGACGGCGATCCGTCTTCGATGCCGTAAAGCTTGCGAAAATCGGCGCCGGTGACATGCGGCACTGCGCCCTTGTTGTCCCCCACGCCGATATTCACCGAAGGTTCGCGAAAATAGATTGGCTTGAGCTGTGCGTGGATGTCCGTGACATGGATCAGCGACACATTGCCGAACGTCTCAAACTGCAAAAGCTGGTCTTGGGTCAGCGATTGCTGTGCTGCCACCCGTGCCCAATTGCCGAAGCCCGAACCGCCAAGTACTGCACTTGCGGCCATGCCTGTCTGAAGAAAATCGCGACGTGAGATCATGTCAGTTCCATTCCGGCACCATACATATGCGCGTTATTGAATGTTTTCAGGAAAAGAAAGCCCCGTCGGTATACTCCGACGGGGCCTTCAGATTTCTAGTTTCGGACGGACGGACCTTCAACCGAAAGGCCGTTGCCGCGCGATCCCACGTAAAGCTCCAGTGCCACAAACTCGGGGCTGCCGGGCTTGAAGGTTTCGGCACGGGTGTCACGAATACACCCTTTGAAACGATCATGCGGCGCGTTCAGCTTGGTGTTTTTCAGGCGGTAAACCGGAAAGCCGTTGATCTGTCCCTGGCTCAGGTGGTCGGCGCGGATCATGTTGCCATAGTTGTCTTCGTGGCAGTTGGCGCAGGACAGTTCAAGCTGACCATAACGCGTATAATACATCTCTTTGCCCTGCTCCCACGTCGATTGCGCCGGACCGTCGATGGCCACATTGACGGGATTGCCCCGCGCCACAGAGGCCAGCAATGCGGTCATGTTAACCATCTCGCCTGCATTGTACTTCCAAGGCTCGGCACCCATGCGGTTTTCACGGCAATCGTTGATCTGCATCTCAAGCGTGCGGACCTCGCCTGCTGCTTCGACAAATTTGGGATAGACCGGGCGCACTTCGGACATCTCGGACGCGGCACCATGGCAATCCGCACAGGACTTGCCCTCGGAGCCATCAGCCGCATTCCAATCGTCCCGCGCCTTTTCAACAAAGATCATGCCGGGGTTGTCGAAATCGTCCATCTCCATCGCGCGGGTTTCCGTACCGCGAAACAGCCAGCCTGACATCACTTCGTCCATCGCATCCGATACATGATCGGGCGCGGCAATACGCGTTACAATCTCGGTTTCGCCGTTGATGATCAGCGTGTCGTCTACCGGGTCGGCCAAGGCGCTGGTCGCGGCAATGACCGCTGCAGCACAAACGCACATCCGTTGTCTCAAATTAAACATGTTAGTCCCTCCCGTGACCGACGACAGTTAGCCGATGGCAATTTTCTTACTCTCTTCGTAGACGTCACCGTCATCATCGTACCAAGTGAATTTGAACTCGCCGGCCTCTGGCACAAGCGCTTCGAATTCGAGATATGGATTTGTCGAAATTGCTGGTTCCAGCGTAATATCCACCACGTTCTCACCGTTGAATTCGCAGGTAAAGCGGTTGATGATCGAGCGGGGAATAAGGTTTCCGTCATCATCTTTGCGCTGACCGGATTCCATTTTGTGGCTGATCAGCGTCTTGATCAGGATCGCCTCACCGGCAGCCGCCGTTTTCGGTACTTTGACGCGGGGTTTTACACCTGATGCCATTTTAATAAACTCCTCTTGAAGCTTCAGCCGCCGCAGCCGCCGATTGTGACCTTGACCGTGCTCGTTGCTTTTGCAAACGAACCATCGGCCAACTTGGCGATCGCCACCACGTCCTGCGTTCCAGCAAGCCGTATGCGCGTGGACGCCGTTTGCGAAGCGGCCAGCGGGCCAAATTTGAATGTCGCCACGTTTGGCGTCGGGTTGCCCATCGCGAGAACAAGGATTTCCGTTGCACCCGGCGCGGAAACCTCGATCGGGACGGTATTGCCGTTTTCAGCAATTTCCGGCGCGGTCAACGTCACCCCGTCGGCACCCATTTCAGCGCCGCCTGTGAAGGCCGCGATGGCGTCTTCGCCGGCGGCGGATACGCGGATCGGCAGCGCCAGCGCGGCAAACGCGCCGACACCAATCACAAGCGCCTTACGTCGTGTCAGTTCCATCTGTCATTCTCCTGAGTCAAATCCCTTGCGGGACAGGTCATTCCTTGAGGGTGGCCAGATAGGCCACCACATCTTCAACTTGCTGCGCAGTCAGAAGCGGGCCAAAGGTTTCGTCGGCAGCATCGCCGGTATAGGCGTTGCCGGGCCGGATAAAGCCGTCGACCTTGTAAAAGGACGGCATCATCGAATCTTCGAACATCATCTTCGCGTTCGCAACAATTCCGCGCAATTCGGCTTCTGTCCAGCGGCCCCCGGCACCATCGAGCATGGGACCGATTTCACCTTGAAACGGGACTTCGGCCAGATCGCTGACCTGGTGGCAAGCGACGCAATTGCCCTGCCCCTTGTCGCCGACGATCACACGTCCGTTGGCGGCATCACCCGGCGTACCGGTCAGGGATTCTGCCACCGAACCGTCGGTATAGCTCACGGCGGTGGGCGCAACTTCGGCCCCTGCTGCGAAAGCAGTTCCAACTGAAACGATAGCTGCAATTATGGAAACTCTCATGCGTCCTCCCCTACACATTGTATTTATACTGTACCCTATGTCACCGCTGCCTCGGCACGCAAGTATAAATTCCTAAATCCGAATTTGTTTTTCCTCAAATCCGACGCAATCGCCCCTTTGGGCAGCAATCATTCGGTAGCGCGTTCTTTTATCCGCCGTGCGTGGTAGCGCTGAAAATCTTCTTCGGACCCCAAATCATAGCGTTTTTCGACCACCCATGTCAGCATATCCAGCGTGGTGCCTGCCGAAAATGCGCCTGGCATCACGGCAACGGCCGCGGATTGTGCGCTTTGACCCTCTTTGATTTCTTCGGGCAGGAACATGATTGAGGGGGTGAAAAGCAGACCCCATTTCCGGGTCGCCTGCTTCTCGGACAGGACCTCACCGTCAAGGTCGGTCATGTCGGTATCGCCATGCAGGTTCATCTGCACCACAAAGAAATTCTCGCGGATATACGAGGCGATGTCTTCGCGCGGGAAGACCTCCTTGTGCATCTTTGCGCAGTAGATACAGCCCCGTTGTTCGACCATGACCATCAGCCGTTTGCCTTCGGCGTTGGCGTCGGCAAGATCCTCGTTCAGATCCTTGAATGTGTCGCGCATCCAATCGGTCTTGTGCAGACCGTCGTCCCCGATCGTTTCTGCATGCAGTGGAATGCTGATGCAAAGTGCCAGCAAAGTCATAATGATACGTGTCACAAGCAGGGTCCTTCCTTAGATGTTCTGAAACGCCGGAAAGGTGTCCAGCATCCATTGGGCGATATGATTGACGCTGTCTGTGGCGATCAGCGCGGCAAAGACGATCATCAACACGCCCATGGCCTTTTCAACCAGCGGCAGGTGCCTGCGGAATTTCGATGCAAACTTCAGAAACGGTCCGATGAACAGCGATGCGATAACGAAGGGCGCCGTCATGGCGACACCAAAGACCAGCAACAACACCAAACCCTCAAAGGCCGTCGATTCGGTGCTGGCCGTAAATACCACCGCCGTCAGCACACCGCCGACGCAGGGTGTCCAGCCCGCCGCAAAGGCAAATCCGACAACATAGGCGCCCAGCACGGACATATTGCCGGTGTCCCCCGCCTGCATCTGGAATGCCCGATTGAGAAACCCGATGCGCAGCACCCCAAGAAAGTGCAGCCCCATGATGAACACCACGGCAGCAGCAAACAACCGGAACTCTGTCTGTGCGCCGCGGAAAGTCTGGCTTAGGCCATAGGCGGCGGCGCCCAGCAGGACGAAAACCGTGATAATACCCAGCGAAAACATGATCGACGCCATAAAGGCACGCTTGCGGACACCCGGTGCCAATGTGCCCTCTGCGCTGATTTCGGACATTGATGCGCCCGCCATGTAGCTGAGGTAGAACGGCACGATAGGCAGCACGCAAGGCGAGAAAAAAACGATCAATCCGCCGACAAGAGCGCTTAGTAGCGTAACGTCGAACATCAGGCTTGCTCCGGCAGTTGATTGAAATACATATTCACATTATTATATGCATGATCCACGGTCAATTGGAACTCCGATGTCTCATCTGCGAACACTCTGCATGGCAGTTGCACTGGCGCTTGCCACCGCGCAATCGACGCTTGCCGCCGATCTTGTGATGGTCGAACAGGAGGGCTGTCACTGGTGTGCAAAATGGAACGAGGAAATCTCGCATATTTATCCGAATACCGATGAAGGCCGCCGCGCGCCCCTGCGCCGCGTGAATTTGCGCGCTTTGCCGGATGACATCGCATTTGAATCCAAACCTGTGTTTACGCCCACCTTTGTTCTGGTGGACGACGGCAAGGAGTTGGCCCGCATGGAAGGTTACGCCGGGGATGAGTTCTTTTGGTTTCTGCTGAACAAGATGCTGGATGCACACCCAGATGTCACAGAAGCGGAAAAAGACGACAATTAAACCTATCTTTCAGGACGGTGGCCGGCGTCAGGTTTGCCTATCGGTCCAAAGTCAGCTTAAAGCGATGCGTATGCCAATGACCCCAACCCAGGCCTTTGAATGACACTCCCGGCGATTACCAAAGACATGTCAGCCGCCGAAATGGAGCGGATGATGGTAAATGCCTGCGAGGCATCCAATTTCCTAAAGGCGATAAGCCATGAGGGCCGCCTGATGATCTTGTGCCATCTGGCGACCGGGGAAAAGTCCGTTACCGAACTTGAGGAACTGCTTTCGGCCCGCCAGGCTGCGGTGTCACAGCAGTTGTCGCGTTTGCGCATGGAGGGCCTTGTTGCGCCCCGGCGCGAAGGAAAGGCGATCTATTACCGTTTGACGGACAGCCGGGCGGTCCAGATACTCGATCTTGTCTACGATCTTTTCTGCAAGGAAAAATAGCACGCGGCACCACACGACATGTGACATGTGATGATGCCGGAAAGGGGGACTAATGCTCTATGCCATGTCAGAGCCGATGCTTCTTGCCCTCTTTGGTGCTTTGGGCGGGTGCGCTTTGGGGCTTGCGGCCCGGCTGGGGCGTTTTTGCACCCTCGGCGCCATCGAAGACTTTCTCTATCAAGGCAGCAGCACGCGAATGCGGATGTGGTGTCTTGCGATCGGTGTCGCTGGTCTTGCGTCCTTTACGCTTGTGGGGCTCGGGGCGCTCGATCTGACGCAGACGATTTATTATCTGGCTCCCTGGTCCCCCGTGGCAAGCGTGATGGGTGGGTTGATGTTTGGCTATGGCATGGCGCTTGCCGGCAACTGCGGCTTTGGGGCGCTGGCGCGGGCTGGTGGTGGCGATCTGCGGTCCTTTGTGATCGTGTTGGTCATGGGCATCGCGGCCTATGTCATGCTGGCCGGGCCGCTGGCGGCCCTGCGGACTGCGCTGCTATCGGCCACAACCGTCAACGCCGGATTTCGCGGATATGCAGAAATGCTGCAACTCGTGACGGGTGCGCCGCTGTTCCTATGTGGTCTCATCATCTGCGCGATCATCGCAGGCCTTGCCCTTGCCGCGCGCCCGTTTCTGAGAAACGGACCCGCCGTCATTTGGTCAGTCGTGGTTGGCCTTGCCGTTGCAAGCGGTTGGGCCGCGACGCAGTGGGTTGCCGATAACGGCTTTTCGGCTGAGCCGGTCCTGAGCCATACCTTCACCGCGCCTTTGGGTGAAACCCTTTTGTTCCTGATGACGTCCAGCGGTGGCGGGTTAAGCTTTGGGGTCGGTTCGGTTTTTGGCGTTCTGGCCGGCGCATTTTGTGGCAGCCTGATCAAAGGCCATTTCCGGTGGGAAGCCTGCGAGGACCCCCGCGA
>JAGXHC010000151.1 GCA_024636405.1 Sulfitobacter sp.
ATGTGTATAAGAGACAGGGCTTGGTCAGCAGCGGCTTGATCGGCAGCGGCCTGGTCAGCAGCGGCTTGGTCAGCGGCAGCTTGATCGGCTGCTGCTTGGTCAGCAGCGGCTTGGTCAGCGGCGGCTTGATCAGCGGCAGCTTGTGCGTCGGCGGTGGCCTGCGCATCAGCAGCGGCCTGTGCGTCGGCGGCAGCTTGCGCATCAGCAGCGGCCTGCGCATCAGCAGCAGCCTGTGCGTCGGCAGCGGCTTGCGCTTCGGCTGCGGCTTGCGCTGCGGCTTGCGCATCTGCATCCGCACCGGTCAACACATCAGCGGCTGCACCCTGAGCGTTCAGCAGTTCGCGCGTTACCCGAAATTCTTCAATGTTGCGCACCATGTTTCCCTCGATTTTACACGGGAAAACGGCGCTCTCTGCTTCTTCAAAGCAAGCATTGACACCCTCTTGGGCGAATGCGCCGTGCGGGACGGCCAAAGCCAGACAAAGGCCAAGTGAAGTCGTTGATTTCAATAGTTTCTGCATGGTGATTCCTCACGGTTATGTATACGCCGTTCGGGCAGCGCTTGGTTCATAACGCTCATATGGGGCATCGGGTTCCGCTATCCTATATCACAACAAAGCGCCGCCCCCGGTATCCGGAGACGGCGCAGCGTTATCGCATAGCAATCAGGTTCTGGGCATTCAATTTCAGGCGATGGCGGCAACCGCGCGTTTTGTCATCACGCCCACCAGATGCGCGCGGTACGCCCCGGAACCGTGCAGATCCGAAATCATGTTGCTGTCATCCGCCGCCAGCCCCGCCAATGCATCAACAGTAAAGCTTTGGGACAGCGCCTGTTCTGCCTCGGTCCACCGGAACACACCTTCGTTGGATGCTCCGGTAATTGCCACCCGAACACCGTCGTCAAATCGCGCGACAAAGGCAGCAACCAGCGGGAACCGTGAGGCAGGCTGGATAAATTTCTCGTAATGGGCGGATTGCGGGACCGGGAATTTGACCTCCGTGACAATCTCGCCCTCTTCCAGCGCGGTGGTGAACATGCCCTGAAAGAAATCATCCGCCGTGATTTCGCGGGTGTTGGTCACGATGGTCGCACCGCTGGCAAGCGCCCCGGCGGGATAGCAGGCCGACGGGTCATTATTGGCAATTGAGCCGCCGATGGTGCCACGGTTGCGCACCGCCGGATCACCGATCCGCGCGGCCAGCGACGCAAGTGCGGGATAATGGTCGCGCGCTTCGCGCATGACCGTGGCGTGGGTCGTGGCCCCGCCGATGCACAGGCGGCCCGCGTCATCCATGCAGATCCCCTTCATCTCGTCGATACCTGTCAGCGACACCAGCACCGAAGGTGCAGCCAGCCGCGCCTTGAGCGTGGGGATCAGGGTTTGACCGCCGCTCAGCGGTTGGGCCTCTTCGCGGGTCATCGCCTGCACAGCATCGGCGATTGTGGTCGGCTTTTCGACATCGAAATTGTACATGTTCTTTCCTTTCGGTTGGGGTGTGCGGTCCATCAAGACACATCGCACCCCGCTTCATCCTTTTGCGCAGCCGGGCCGGGACGATGCCCCGACCCCCGGTGCTGCTTTGGCCCTCAGGGCTTGGCGTTTGCCGCCGTTGCACCGGGCGCGCGTGCCGTGCCACTTGCCCCGTTCATCGCGGCCCAGACCCGTGCGGGACTGACCGGCATGTCGATATGCGCCACGTCCTTGCCGCCCGACCGCATCGCGTCGATCACCGCGTTGACGACGGCGGGCGGTGATCCGATGGCCCCCGCCTCGCCGCATCCCTTTACCCCCAGCGGGTTGTGCGTACACGGTGTCTGGCAGGAATGATCCACGTCGTAGAACGGCAGATCAGAGGCGCGCGGCATCGCGTAGTCCATGTAGGACGCGCTGAGCAGCTGCCCGTCGCTGTCATAGACGCAGTTTTCCATCAGCGCCTGACCGATGCCCTGCGCGATCCCGCCGTGGACCTGCCCGGTGACGATCATCGGGTTGATGATATTGCCGAAATCATCCGCCGCGCTGAAACGCGCGATGGTGACATGGCCGGTATCGGGGTCCAGTTCCACCTCGCAGGCATAGGCACCGGAAGGGTAGGTGAAGTTCGCGGGATCGTAGAACGCGGTCTCCTCCAGTCCCGGTTCAATGTCGTCCAGCGGGTAGTTGTGCGGCACGTAGGCCGCCAGCGTAACATCGCCCCAGGCCACGGATTTGTCCGTGCCCGCAACGCTGAAGGCGCCGTCCTTCAGCTCAATATCGCCCTCAGAGGCTTCCAGCAGGTGCGACGCGATCTTCTTGGCCTTGGCGATGATCTTTTCCGTCGCCCGGACCATGGCGCTGCCGCCGACTGCGATGGAACGCGAACCGTAGGTGCCCATGCCCATCGGAACACGCGCGGTGTCGCCGTGCACGATGTCGATCATGTCCTCGGGGATGCCGATCATGTCAGCGACAACCTGCGCGAACGAGGTTTCGTGGCCCTGTCCGTGGCTGTGGCTGCCGGTCATGACGACCAGTCCGCCGGTGGCATTGACCCGCACAGTGGCGGATTCGTATAGCCCCGCACGCGCGCCAAGTTGGCCTACAAGGTTGCTGGGCGCGATGCCGCAGGCCTCGATGTAGCAATTGACGCCAAAGCCACGCAGCTTGCCGCGTGCCTCGCTGTCCTTGCGGCGCGCTTCGAACCCGGCGCGGTCGGCCATCTCCTCAAGCTTGTCCATCGTGGCTACGTAATCGCCGGTATCGTATTCGACAGCGACGGGCGTGGCATAGGGGAATTCAGTGATAAAGTTCTGCCGCCGCAGCGCAATGGGATCGACGCCAAGCTCATGCGCCGCCTTGTCCACCAGCCGTTCCAGTTGATAGGTCGCCTCTGGCCGTCCGGCGCCGCGGTAGGCATCCACAGGCACGGTATTGGTAAACACCGCCTTGACGTTGACGTAGATCAGCGGGGTCTTGTAATTGCCCGCCATCAGCGTGCCATGCAGCCATGTCGGCACAGATGGCGCAAAAGTGCTCAGATACGCGCCCATGTTGGCGTAGGTGTCGGTGCGGATCGCTTTGAAGTTATTGTCCGCGTCCAGCGCCAGTTCGATCTTGGTCACATGGTCGCGACCGTGTGCGTCCGACATGAACGCCTCGGAGCGGCTTGATGTCCACTTCACGGGCCGGTTGCAGGCTTTGGCGGCGAAGGTGCAGAACGCCTCTTCCTGATAGTGGAAAATCTTGGTGCCGAATCCACCGCCCACGTCCGGGGCCACGACGCGCAGCTTGTGTTCGGGAATGCCCAGCACGAAGGCGCCCATCAACAGGCGGATCACATGCGGGTTCTGCGACGTGGTATAAAGCGTGTGCTGGCCATCGCCGCGGGCGTAGTCGCCCACCGCAACACGCGGCTCCATCGGGTTGGCGACAAGACGGTTGTTGACCAGTTCAAGCGTGGTGACATGGGCCGCGTCGTCAAACGCCTTGTTCACCGCGTCCTTGTTTTCCTCGACGAAACCCCAGTCATAGCACAGGTTTGAGGTCAGATCGTCGTGCACCTTTGTGGCACCGTCCTTGACCGCGTCCTTCATGTTGATAACGGCGGGCAGTTCGGCAATGTCCACGACAATCGCCTCTGCGGCATCACGGGCCTGCGCCAGCGTGTCGGCCACGACGGCGGCAATGGGTTCGCCCACGTGGCGCACCTTGCCATGCGCCAGCACCGGGTGCTTTGGCTCTTGCATGGGTTGGCCGTGCTTGTCCGTGATCTGCCAACCACACGGGATCCCGCCGATGGCCTCAAAATCCGCGCCGGTAAAGATTTTCACGACGCCGGGCATGCCATCGGCCTGGGATGTATCCACCGAGGTCAGCGTACCATGCGCCACGTCCGAGCGCAGGAAATAGACGTAGGCCTGCCCGCGTACGTTGATATCGTCGGTATAATTTCCTGCACCGGTCAGAAACCGCACGTCTTCGCGCCGCTTGCTGCTGGCACCAATTCCGCCATCTTTAGGCATATCATGTCCTCCCCTGTGGTGGATTTGAACCCACACGTTAGATCTTGTTACCCGTTATCCTTCATGCAGTCCGAACCGCACACCGCGCGGATCGGTGCAGGTGGCGAACCGGCCAAAACCGGGCGCCTCCGCGATATCCCCCATCAGGTCGCCGCCTGCGTATTTGACCTTGGCCACGGTCCCTTCGATGTCATCGACACGCAGATAGGGCACCATGCTTGGCGTGCCTTCGCTGTGCAGGCCAACCTTGCGGGTGCCGTCGGTAAAAAAGCCACTGCCGCCCTCGCCCATCGTCTCCCATGTCCAGCCCATGACACTGGCAAAGAAATCCGACGTGCTGTCGGGATCGTCGGTTCCGATCTCGATGAAGTCGGGGCCGGTCATGTCTATTCCGCCGCGATCGCGCCGACGTCCTGACCGGACGCGGCCATGATTGCCTTGACGATATTGTGATACCCGGTGCAGCGACAGATATTGCCGTCCAGATAGTGACGCACATCCGCCTCGCTGGGCTTTGGGTTATCCTTGAGCAGGGCCGCCGCCGACATCACCATGCCGGGTGTGCAGAAACCACATTGCAGCCCGTGATGATCCTGAAATGCCTGCTGGATCACATTGAGCGACCCGTCCATGTTGGCCTGACCCTCGATGGTCGCCACCTCGGCGCCTTCGGCCTCGACCGCGAGCATCGTACAGGCCTTCACGGCCACGCCGTTGACGTGAACCACGCAGGCACCGCACTGGCTGGTATCACAGCCGACGTGGGTGCCGGTCAGGCCAAGATCATCGCGCAGAAATTCCACCAGCAATGTGCGGCCTTCGACCTCGCCGGATGCGGCTTTGCCATTTACCGCCATTTTGACATGACTCATCTTCTCTCTCCCCATTCCCTGTCTTGGGTCTCAGTTAAGCACGCCGTTTTGCAGTTGAGAACCGTCTATTTTTGCACCCTCGTCCAACCGGCCGCATATCGCATCACGCAGGCCCTTTTTGACCGGCGCGCGGCTGTGGCCGAGTGGGGATCTCCTTGAGCAGTCCGCCCACCCCCATCGCCGCGATGTCAGCAGCCCCCACAGGCACGCCGCAGATCACACGCGACAGCACCCAATCCGCCCCGTTCAGCGCGGGCGACCGTGCACAGCCGGGCAAACCGATCACCGGGAGACCTGCGATATCGCCCAGAAACAACAGGTTACCGGGATCAACAGGCATGCCGAACCGCGACACCTGCCCCCCTGCGGCGCGCAACGCGGCGGGGCCAACATCATCCTCGTCCGACGTGGCGGACCCGGTCAGGATCAGCGTCAGCGGGCAGGTCTGCGTGGCGATGGCATCACCCAGTGCGGCGGTCGTGTGGGCTACGCGGGTGACATGCCGCAACGTCACCCCAAGTGCTGCCAGCCGGTTTTCGATGGCTTGGCGGCCTTTTTCACCGGCACCGCCTGGAATTTCGGTCACGATAAGCCGCGCCTCGGTCATTTGTGGCGTCGCCAGCCGGATTGCATCGCGGCCAAGCGCGCAGGCCTGGTCAAGCGCTGACTGCGGCACAGCATATGAGATGATCTTGATCGTGGCGATCATGCCGCCTTGTGCCATCTGCTGGAATGGCGGCACGGTGGCCACGGTGATCATCGGGTGCACCTGGTTGACAGCCAAC
>JAGXHC010000152.1 GCA_024636405.1 Sulfitobacter sp.
CGCCAGATCGAAACGTCGTTTTGTCGTCTTGACCTCTTCAAGCGCGTCCACTTCCGCTGTAACATCGCGCACCACCGCAGTCGTGCGCGTAACACCGTCGCGCGTTGCCCAAGTATTGCGCTGAATGTCCAACTTAAGCTTACGGCCATCCCGTGTCTGGCCGGTCGCATTATAGCTCAGGCCGTTGACGTCTTTGCCCAATTCGGTGATGAAACTGCCGAATTCCATCCCATTCATCTCATCCTTGGAATAGGCAAAACTGTTCAGCGCAGCTTCGTTCGCAAACAGCACTTTGTCCTTTTCGTTCAGGATCAAAACCGCCGTCACCGAATTTTCAGCGATGGATTTGTTTTCTTCTTCGCGTGCCATGATTTCACGGGCACGCAGTGCGGCAACTTCGGACATCGCCGCGCCGCGCGCCTGAAGCGTTCGCAGGGCAAACAACAGCAGAGCCGTGATGGTTATCGCACTGCCGAGGATTAAAAGTCGGTTGAACTTGAGCCAAACGCCGTCGAAGACCGGGGTGCTTTGATACGCGACCGTCCAGGTGCGTCCGTAAAGATCGACGCTGAATGTCTCTGAGAACGCACCCGGAACCGGTGTTTCATCCGCGCTTGAAAAGATAAGGGTATCGGGGTTTGGCGTGGCCCCGTCAAAAACCTGAAGGTGATAGTAAATGCCTTGATTTCGGGTCAGACCGGCCAGCAGGTTCTGACCTATGAATGGCGCATAGACCCACCCGCGAAAGTCCCGATCTTCGGGCTTCGAATCCGCTTGGGTGCCGGGCTGATACAGCGGGCGAAACAGAAGAAAACCGGGCTGTTTGGTCTGATCCTGCACCAAAAGAATACGCGGCGTCAGCTGAGGCGTGCCAGTCGCGCGCGCGCGCTCTGCCGCAACCCGTCGGCCCGTCTCAAAGGTTATATCAAGCCCCAGCGCTTCGATATTAGGCTCTGTAGGGGATATCTGTGTGATGACAAAGCGTGTCGGGCTGTCAGTCTGCGGGTGTACTTTGAAATTTTGAACGCCGCGCGCCTCAAGGATGCGGCGAAGGGCATCTTCCTGACCCCGCTCTATAGGGGTTATGAAACCTATCCCGTTGATGCCGGGCAGAACGGTGCGGATATCGAGCGTTTCGACGAACCCTTCGAAATCGTCGGGCGTCACCAGGTCTGAGGCATTGATGAAAGCCGCTGCACCGTTCAGGCTTTGAAGATAATTAGACATCCGCCCGGTCAGCGCCTTTAGTCCATCTTCGCTGATGCGGTAAAATTCCCGCTTCGCGACGGACTTTGCAATGCCATTGTCGTTCGCCAGCAAACCGACCGTTATGATCGTGCACAATACGACAAGAATTACTTCAAAACGGCGCAAAAACAACTAACGTTCCAGACTTAGGCCAACCCATTTTCGCGCCTCAAAGGCCCTACTTTGCGCACTCGTACAACTTTGGACTTCGAACGCTACCTTCACGTATAGGTAGATCTTCGTGGAAAATCTAACGAAAAACGTTTCGGTTTCGGGTAATGTAAAGCGCTGTGGCGCGCGCGTACAACAGCCGCGCAGACACAGCCAGACTATCGGAATGAAAAGAAAGACTTGGGATGTATCTTCGCTATGCAGTGTTTTACACGCCGCCTCCGGGACTGCTGGCGGATTTCGGCGCTGGTTGGCTGGGATGGGATATGCGCAACGGCAAACGGGTCGCACACCCTGCGCTGCCTGACGTGGATATTGCTGCCCTGACAGCACCCGCGCGCAAATATGGGTTTCATGCCACCATCAAGCCGCCGTTTTCCCTCGCCGAAGGCAAGACCGCCGACGCATTGTCAGACGCGTTTGCCGCGCTTTGTGCCAACCTGCGTCCCGCTTCGCTGGCGGGTCTTCAGATATCGCACCTTGGCAGGTTCCTGGCGTTGACTGTGGTTGGCGATCAGGCACAGATTTCGGATATTGCTGCGCAGGTGGTCCGCGACCTTGACGATTTCCGCGTGCCCCCTTCAGCGGAGGAGCTTTTGCAGCGGAATAACGAGCGGCTAAACCCCGTCCAGCGCGAGAACCTGAACAGGTGGGGGTATCCGCATGTGATGGCGGCGTTCAGGTTTCACATCACGTTGACCGGCAAAGCGGATAAGACCACGCTTGCCCGCACCGCCCACGTATTGGGGCTGATGATTTCGCCGCTGCTGCCGCGACCCTTCGTGATCGACAGTCTGACCCTTGTCGGGCAACGTCAGGACGGCATGTTCGAAGAGATAACGCGCGTGCCACTTGCCCGCGCCAACAGCGTCGCAGTCAACAATGCGCCGCCGCCCTGACGCGGCTACTGTCGCCATTCCGTCAATGCCCGCGCAAGCCGCGCCAACCCATCAGCCAGATTGACTGCCGCACCGCCGCCCACGCCCAGCCGGATATGACCCGGTTGTTCATATGCACTGCCGGGGAGCAGGAAAGTGCGGTACGGTTCTGCCAGCAAAAACCGTGCGAATTGGTCGCTGTCGATCCCGTCCGGCAAACGCGCCAGCCCGATCAGACCCGCACGCGGTGAAACCCAGCTTAGCCCCACTTGCGCATCCACCCAGGCGTTCATCTCAACAAGGTTCGCCGCGCCTTCGCGCCGCGCCTTGTCCATCGCAGCGGCATAGCGATCCGGGCGCATCGCGATTTCGGCAATAACTTCGCCCATGATATTCATGATCTCGCTGGAGTTTTCGCGCAGGATCACGGCATCCATCACCATCTGCCGGTCAGGACAAATCAGCCAGCCGGTGCGCAGCCCTTGCAGGCCCAGCGCCTTGCTGACCGATCCGGTCGTGATGCCGCGCGCGTACATCCCGGCCACCGAAGGTGTGCGTGGGCCGTCCCATTCAAGTCCGGCGTACACCTCATCAATCAATAGCCATGCCCCGACCCGGTCCGCAATCGTCACCAATTCTGCCACGTCATCCGCGCTCAGCAGATCACCGGTGGGGTTGTTTGGATTGGTGATAAAGATCATCTTTGTTTGCGCGGTTACCGATGCCGCCAGCCGATCCAGCGGCAGACGCCAGCCGTCGGCCTCCTGCCGTTCCACCTTGACCGGGTGCGCCCCGATGGCTTTGGCCAAGACTTCGGCTTGTGGCCATCCTGGGGTCTCCATCACGATTTCATCGCCGGGTTGCACCAACTGCATGATGGCAAGATAATTCGCCTCGGCCGCACCAGCCGTGATCAGGACATCCCCCCGAGTGCACATCCCCTCAAGCCCGGCTTGCGCCAAAACGTGGTCGCGCAGTTCCGGCAATCCGCGAAAATCACGGTTATTCCAGTCAAGCGACTGGTTTGGGTCCAGATCGTCCAGATAATCACCCAGAACCGGAGAGCCAGACAGCGAGAAACCCACAATCGCTTCTGGCGCGGCGTCCGTCGTTTCCAGCAGATATTGGAACAACGTGTGTATCTTGACTTTCATGTCGCAACTCCGGTTCACTCCCGCAAAAAGGGGATCGGTCCATGAATATGCAAGTTTCGCTAAAAGGAAAACCCAAACGGCTTGCTGTACTGGATTACGGTCTGTTCGAGGTCCACGCAGGGCCGCGCACCATTGGTATCGTGGGCTTTGTTCTGCAGACTGATGCAGATGAAACAGTTTTGATCGACACGGGATTTCCGCAAAAATACGCGGATGATGCGGATGCCGCCACGGCCGAGGATGATCTGGGCAGTTTTGGCCGCGTGTTGAACGTTAGCTCTGATAACATGCCGGGGCCACAACTGGCGAAGTTGGGGCTGCAAAAATCCGATGTGACCCTGATGATCCAGACCCACACACATATCGACCATGTTGGCGACATGGCAGGCTTTCCACAGGCACCGATCCTGATTTCGGCTGCTGAACGCGGCCTGCCGCGCCCGCTTTACTGGTCAGGCAAGCAGGCAATGGAATGGCCAGACCGAACCTATGCGCTGGTGCATGACGATATGCGTCTTGGGCCAGGGTTCGAGGTGTTGCATTGTCCCGGCCATGCGCCGGGTCAACTGGCGGTCATGGTTGAATTGCCCGACACGGGTTGGGTGCTGCTGACTTCAGACGCAATCAGCCGCGCATCCGAGATTGACGAAAAGTTTGCAGGATCATGGGACGTGGATCAGGCCATCCTTCACGGTGACCGCCTGATGAAACTTGCCGCAGACCGCGATGCGTTTGTCATTTTTGGCCATAGCCCCGAACAATGGCCAATGCTGAAGAAGGCACCGCATTGGTTCACCTGAACTGCGCCCAAGTTCAGCGAACGTCGCGCCCCTGATTAAGAATGATCACATTTCCGCTTGATATATCGCCGGCAGGTGACACCAGAAAACCGACCCATTCGGCAATTTCGCTGGCTTGCATGGCGCGGCCATGGGGCATCTGGGCGATGGCCTTGGCCAGCACGTCCTCGGTCAGCACATTGAAAAGCGGTGTCTCCGTCATTGCCGGCGCGATGGAATTAACGGCGATCTTGTCACGGGCAAACCGCCGCGCCAGATCTTTGGTCAAATTATCAAGTGCGGCCTTGGAGGCACGGTAATGAGGTGGATCGAACACATCGAAATTATAGGCACCATTGGAACTGATGTTCACGATCTTGCGCACGCCATCACGTCCCATCATCAACTTGATCGCCGCCTGACAACAATGGAACGCGCCAGAAAAATTCAGTGACATCTGTTTGTCAAACTCATCTGCCGGGATATCCGGAAATTCGGACATAAAGCAGGTGCCCGCATTGTTCACCAACACATCGACGCCGCCATAGTCGGACGCGATCCGCCCGAAAGCCGCGGCAATTGCGCCAGCGTCTGTCAGATCCACGACAATGCCGTTGAAATCAGACGCGGCAGACATCTCCGCCAGCCTCTTTTCATCAACATCCAGCCCGATAACGCGCATTCCGTCACTGGCAAGTTTCGCGCAGATGGCCCTGCCCATGCCGCCGGCCGCTCCTGTTACGACTGCGATTTTTGTCATTCTTTACCTCTTAGAGACGCCCGATTGGACCGTGGCACACCGTCTTCGTAGACGTGCGGGATCGTTAGATGTAAACGCACGTGAAAACCTTGCCTTAAGGAACGCCAATGTCAATTCGCCCTGCACGCCGTATCACTGAAAGCCGCCCAAAGAATTTTGGAATGTTCGGCAAAACTGTAAAAATGACGGGCGATCTGATCCACCTGGAACTTGGGATGCCGGCCGAAGACACGCCTCAGCATATCAAGGACGCGGCGATCACGGCCTTGCAGGCGGGCGATGTACATTATTCGGATCTGCAAGGCTTGCCGGATCTGCGCGCCGCATTGGCGGAAAAGCTGCGCAGCAGCAACGCGTTGGATTTTTCAGCGATTGAAATCATCGTAACCAATGGCCTGACCCATGCTTCCTTTGCTGCTTTCATGGCCTTTATTGACGACGGGGACGAAGCGTTGCTGCTGGCGCCCTATTATCCTCAACATACCGGCAAAACTGAGATGGCAGGCGGAATTGTCACATACGCGCCCCTGGACGCCGCCGATAATTTCTCGATCAAGCGCGATCTGATTGCACCGCACATCACTGCGCGCACCAAGGCGATCGTGCTGGTCAATCCCAACAATCCAACCGGGCGCGTCTATGGGCGCGATGAATTGCAGATCATCGCCGATCTTGCGATTGAACATGACCTTCTGGTGTTGTCGGATGAGGTCTACGAACAGATCACCTATGACAGCGCTGCGCATATCTCTATCGCGTCGTTTCCGGGGATGAAGGAACGTACGATCTCCATGTTTGCCTTCACCAAGGCTTATGCGATGGACGGCTGGCGGTTGGGCTATATCGCTGCTGATGCGGCGCTGATCGGGCCGTTGATGAAGGTGACAACGACGGATGTGACCCATGTGAACACATTTATCCAGCATGGTGCGCTTGCCGCGTTGACGGGCGATGCAACGATCCTTGCCGGTATGGTGGCGCGGGACGCGGAACGCCGCGATCTGGTGGTGTCACGGCTAAACCAGATGCCCGGTGTGACCTGCGCGCCGGTTGAAGGCACGATATACGCTTTTCCGAACATCTCCGGCACTGGGCTGACCTCGCAGGATTGCGCTGACATGCTGCTGGCAGATACCGGCGTGGTCGTAGAGGCGGGGACGTTCTATGGCGATGAAGGTCGGGGCCATTTGCGGGTCTGTTTCGGTTGTGCCGAGATGGATGTGCTGACGGAAGCGATGGACCGGATGCAGCGATTTTTCAACGCGCTTTAGGTCCAGACCTGATCCGGGTCCGGCAGCGGGATCGCGGCCAACAATTCGCGGGTATAGGCCGCTTTGGGTGCGGCAAACAGGTCTGCCGTTGCTGCTTTTTCGACAATGACACCTTGATGCAGCACAATGACATGGCTGCATAATCTTCGGATCACTGACAGATCGTGACTGATGAACGCCAGCGTCAGACCCAGTTCGCGTACCAATTCTTCCAGCAGGTTCAACACCTGCGCCTGTGATGACACGTCCAGCCCTGACACGATCTCATCCGCGAGAATGAAATCCGGGCGCAGCGCAATGGCGCGGGCGATTCCGACGCGTTGCCGTTGACCGCCAGACAATTCATGCGGAAAACGCGCCGCGAAACTGCGCGGCAGACCAACCATATCCAGCGCTTCATCCACACGGGCAGGCAGTCCATCCATCCCATGCAGTTTCAATGGACCGGCAATGATACCACCGACCCGGCGGCGCGGATTCAGCGATGACATGGGGTCTTGAAATATCATCTGCAACCGCTGCCGCATCGGTCGCAAGCTGGGCTCGTCCAGGTGGGTGATGTCGCGCCCGTCAAAGGTGATGGTGCCCTGTGTCGGTTCCAGCAGGCGCAACATTGCGCGGCCCAATGTCGATTTGCCTGACCCCGATCCGCCGACGATGCCCAGCACCGCACCCTTTGGCACATCAAAGGAAAGCCCATTCAGGATATCAATCCGGGGTGCCGCGCCAAACATTGGTTTTCGTGTCATATCCGGCAAGGAAAGGTGAAGGTCGCGGACTTCGTACATCATGGCGCGACCACCCGGTCAAATGCGTCAATCTCGGCCTCGACCGCGTCAATCACCGATTGCGGCACAGGTGTGAGGCTGTCGTGGGGGTTCTCGTAACTGGGTGTCGCGGCCAGCAGAGCCGCGGAATACGGGTGCGCGGGCGCGGCGAAAAATTGTCGCATCGGCGCTTCCTCCACTACCTTGCCGGCATAAAGCACCGAGAGCGCGTCACACACCTTGCTGACCACGCCAAGATCATGAGTCACAAACAGCAGCGCCGTGCCTTGGCGTGTCTGCATATCCGCGATCAGACGCAGGATCTGCTTTTGCACGGTGACGTCCAACGCTGTTGTCGGTTCGTCCG
>JAGXHC010000153.1 GCA_024636405.1 Sulfitobacter sp.
CTGCGCAGGATAGGGGCGAGAACATTTACCGACATGTTCAGTGCTCTCGCGGAAATATGCGACCTCTTCTCCCCGGACGAGTGCTGGAATTACTTCAAGGCTGCCAGATATGTCTCAGGTTAAAAGTCGGATGCTTTAGGTTCGATAGTCGTGAGCAACAACATATCCGCGGCCCGATGACAATCTATGGGCCAGAACCACTCGCCAGAATCTGGCTGCCACACTGAGTGACACGCAGGGGCATATGCACCCGTCACGGCGGGCATTGTGCCTAGTAACTAGGCGGCGTGATGGCGCTTATTATTCTTGCCACGCCAGTGCCGGTATTGCGGAAGCGGTGCGGCTTGTTGCTGTCGAAGTAATATCCGTCGCCGACGCCGAGCTGCCATGTCTCGTCTCCGACGGTCAGGGCGATCTGTCCCTCAAGGACCAGCCCGGATTCCTGTGCATCATGCGAGAAGATCGCACCGGTATCGGCGCCCGGTTCATAGGTCTCGACCAAGACCTGCATCTTGCGCGACGGGTGGTTGAACCCGATCACGCGATAGGAAATTTCATCGGGATTCCCAATCTCTACCAGATCTTCAGGTCGGTAGACGGGCGAATGCAGATGCGCTGAGCGCAGCCCTGCGAAGAATTCGACCAAGGTGCTGCCAAGTGCGTCGACAACGGCGCCGAGCGTGTCGATGGAGGGGCTCATCCGGTCACGCTCGATCAGGGAGATGGTCGAATGCGATACCCCTGCCCTGGCGGCCAGTTCGCGTGAGCTGAGTTTGCGGCGACGGCGCAATTCGCGCAGATGGCGGCCGATCTGTGGCAAGGTCATCCTCCATCGCCGTAATTACGGTGAGTATATTCACCATAGCCTTACGAGGCAATTGCGGGAATCGTCACAAAGGCAAATGCTGCTGCAAACAACGCCATAAAGACTGGATGTGAACGGATGACCGACAAGTCCCCGACAAAGCCCCCTGAGATCATACGCATCAAGTCGCCCTCGCGCGATGCGGTGTCGGATAATTCCGCCGTCGAAGCCACGGTCAAAGCCATTCTGGCTGATGTGGCCGCGCGGGGCGATGCCGCGGTGCGCGACTATTCGCGCCAATTCGACAAAGCCGATACGCCGATTCTGGAAATCACGATGGCCGAGCGCGAGGCTGCAGTGGCAGCCCTTGATCCGCAGACGCGTGCCGATACGCAATTTGCCATCGACAATGTGACTGCTTTCGCCAAAGCTCAATTGGCGACAATTCTGCCGCTGGAGGTCGAGATTCTGCCAGGAGTGCATCTGGGGCATAGGGTGATCCCGATTGCGCGCGTTGGCTGCTATGTGCCGGGCGGACGGTACCCGCTTTTGTCGGCCCCTGTCATGACGATCGTGCCGGCAAGGGTCGCGGGTGTGACCGAGGTGATCGCCTGTCTGCCGCCCAATGCGCATCAAGCGATGATCGCGGGTTGTCATATGTCGGGAGCCGACCGCATCTTTCGGGTGGGCGGCGCGCAGGCCATTGCCGCGATGGCTTGCGGTACCGAGAGCATCCCCAAGGCCGATAAGATCGTGGGACCGGGCAATGCCTTTGTGAACGAGGCCAAGCGTCAGGTCTTTGGGCCCGTCGGGATCGATCAGTTGGCGGGCCCCTCGGAAATCTACACGCTGGCGGACGAGACCGGAAACGCGCGGATGATCGCCACCGATATGCTGGCGCAGGCCGAACATGATATCCGCACCCGTGTGGGTTTGATCACAACGGACCGCGCGCTGGCCGAGGCGGTTCTGGCCGAGATCGACCATCAGCTGGCGGATCTGCCGACTGCGGCTGTCGCTGCCCCCGCCTGGCGCGATTATGGCGAGATCATCCTTGTGCCGGACGAGGCGACGATGATCGCTGTGTCAGACCAGATCGCGGCCGAGCATCTGCAGGTCCATACCCGCGATGCCAAGGCGTTTGCGCTCAAGCTGTCGTCTTACGGGTCGTTGTTTATCGGCGAGAATGCCTCGGTCGTTTATTCCGATAAGTGTATCGGTACCAATCACACGCTGCCGACCATGGCAGCCGGGCGTTATACCGGCGGGTTGTGGGTGGGCGCCTACGTCAAGATCTGCACACATCAATGGTTGGAGGATGAAGCCATTGCGCAGGTCGCACTGCCCGCGATGCGGCAAAGCGCATCGGAAGGATTGGAGGGCCACCGTCGGGCGGCGGCCTTTCGGCTTGAGATGAATTGACGCCCGAACGATCAACAACCATAAAAACACAGGGAACTTATCATGACATTCAAAAAAGTTACCGGACCAATGCGCAAAACGCTGATTTTGGGGGCAACGGCTTTGGCGCTGGGTGCGACGGCTGTGCAGGCGCGCGATCTGACCGTCGTCTCGTTTGGCGGCACCTTTCAGGACGCACAGCGCGAATTGTTCTTTGCGCCTTTTGCGGCGGCAAGTGGCCAGCCGGTTCTGGAAGAGGCATGGGATGGCGGTTACGGCGTGCTGCAATCCAAGGTGCGGGCCGGCCAGCCCAACTGGGATGTCGTGCAGGTCGAAGCCGAGGAACTGGCGCTGGGTTGCGCGGATGGCATTTACGAACAGCTTGACTGGGACAAGCTGGGAGGCATGGACAGCTATATTCCCGGAGGAGCGTCGGATTGTGGGGCGGGTCATATCGTATGGTCTGTGGCGATCGCCTATGACGGCGAGCGCCTGACCGGGGATCAGCCTGAAAGCTGGGCGGATTTCTGGGATGTCGAAACCTTTCCCGGCAAGCGTGGCCTGCGCAAGACCGCGAAATATGCGCTGGAAGCCGCTTTGCTGGCCGATGGGGTAGATGGGGCTGATCTTTATGATGTGCTCTCAACACCCGAGGGCGTCGATCGCGCCTTTGCCAAGCTCGACGAGTTAAAACCGGATCTGGTCTGGTGGGAGGCTGGCGCGCAGCCTTTGTCGATGCTGCAGTCGGGCGATGTCGTCATGTCGAGCGTCTATAACGGACGCATCACCGGCCTGAACCGGACCGAGGGCACCAATCTGCAACTGGTCTGGAACCAGTCGATCTACGCGGTCGATAGCTGGGTGATCCTTGCCGGTGCCGAGAATAAGGATGCGGCGCAGGATTTCATCGCCTTTGCCAATGATCCCGAGAACCTCTCGCAACTGCCCGCAAAAATCGCATATGGCCTCCCCGTGATCGCAGCGGCCGAGATGATCCCGGCGGAATTCGCGCCTGATCTGCCGACCTATGCCGATAACCTTGAAGTCTCGATCAATCTGAATGTGGATTACTGGGTCGACAATTCAGAAGAGCTGACAACGCGGTTCAACGCCTGGGTCGCTCAGTAAACAGACAAAGGACGGTCGGGCACATCGCCCGGTCGTCTGATTTCGCTGGTACAGACCGCGTCAGATGGCTTGGATAGCCGGAATGACCAGGAGGCTTTGGCGCCGCGCCACGGCCTGCGATCAAGGGGAAATGCGTGTCCGACAGTTTCATCCGTTTTCAGAAAGTGACCAAGGATTTCGGCTCGGTCCGTGTGGTCGAAGATCTTGATCTCGACATTGCGCAGGGCGAGTTTGTCAGCCTGCTTGGCCCTTCCGGATCCGGCAAGACGACACTACTGATGATGTTGGCCGGGTTCGAGACAGTTAGCGCGGGGGCGCTGCTGCTGGACAATCAACGCATCAACGATCTGCCCAGCTACAAGCGCGATATGGGCGTGGTGTTCCAGAATTACGCGCTGTTTCCGCATATGAATGTAGCAAAAAACGTCGCCTTTCCGCTGGATATGCGCGGTGTGGCCCGCAGCGAAACTGCCATGCGTGTCGCCAAAGCGCTGGATATGGTTCAACTTGGGCATCTGGCGGATCGCAGGCCCTCGCAATTGTCAGGCGGGCAGCAGCAGCGTGTGGCCTTGGCGCGCGCACTGGTGTTCGAACCGCGGGTTGTTCTGATGGACGAACCTTTGGGCGCGCTGGACAAGAACCTGCGCGAACAGATGCAGTTGGATATCCGCGATCTCCATCAGCGGCTTGGGCTGACGATCATCTTTGTCACCCATGATCAGGGCGAGGCGCTGACCATGTCGGACCGGATCGCTGTTTTCAATCACGGGCAGATCCAGCAATGCGCAAGTCCGCGGGTTGTCTATGACAATCCCGAGAACCGATTTGTGGCCGAGTTTATCGGCGAGACCAATCTGCTGGAGGGCCGGATCGCGGCGGTGTTGGACGCAACGATAACCTTTGTGCTACCGGATGGCACACCGTTCAAAGCGCATGGATCGCGCGGCCTTCAGGTGGGCGATGCGGCCCTGTTGTCGCTGCGCCCTGAAAGGATCGACCTGCATCGCGCGGCTGGGAATGCGACAGAGCAGAACACTATGGCGGGCAGGATCGTGGACACGGTCTATCAGGGCGATCATTTGCGGGTGGTTGTGCAAACGGCGTCGGGCAAGATCATTGCGCAGATCGGGCGCAAGGCGCAGGAATGGCCGGTGGGGGCCGAGGTCACGCTGGGCTTTGCCGCGTCGGATGGCTGGGTAATCGCCCCATGAGCGGTACACGCCGGCTGCGTGCGCTGAGCCTGATTGCGCCGCTTTTACTGTTTCTGGGGCTGTTCTTCGTCTGGCCGCTGTTCACCGTGATCACGCAAGCGGTGTCCGACCCTTCGGTCTCGCGCGTGCTGACGCGGACGGCGGCCCAGATCGGTGACTGGGACGGGACCGGCACACCATCGGTCGAGATTCAGGCCGCCTTCCGCGCCGATATCGTGGCCAATACCAATGCGATGGAGATGGGCGATGTGACGCGGCGGCTAAATGCGTCGAAATCCGGTTTCCGGTCTCTGATGGGCAAGACGTTGCCCGCTGTGCGCGACAATCCGGATGTCGAACTGTCCGGCGTCGATGCGCGGTGGGAAGATCCAGCCTATTGGCAAGCGATAAAGGACAATGCCTCGCCCTATACGGATGCGTTTTTGCTGGCCTCGCTGGATCTGGAGCGTGACGCCACTGGTGCTATCACGCAGATGCCTGCGGGCATGTCGGCCAATGCGACGATCCTGATGCGCACGCTCTGGACGGCGGCTTTGGTGACATTCTGGTGCCTTGTGATCGGCCTGCCTTATGCGATGATTGCGGCCTCGGTGCAGGGGTGGAAACGCGCGGTGTTGCTGGGGGCGGTGCTGCTGCCGCTGTGGACATCCTTGCTGGTGCGCACGGCGGCGTGGATGATTATCCTGCAGGATAGCGGCATCATCAACCAGACCTTGCTGGGCCTTGGTCTGATCTCGGAGCCGCTGGTGCTGATCTACAACCGGTTCGGCGTGGTTCTGGCCATGACCCATGTGCTGCTGCCGTTCATGGTGCTGCCGATCTTTTCGGTTCTGCTGACGGTTCCCGGCAATCTGATGAGTGCGGCCGCGTCGCTTGGTGCGCATCCGGTGCGGGCCTTTCTGCACGTGCTGTTGCCACTGTCGCTGCGCGGTGTGATCTCGGGGGCGCTGCTCGTCTTCATGACCTCGATCGGGTACTACATTACGCCCGCCTTGATCGGCGGGGCGTCGGACCAGTTGATCTCGTCGGTCATCGCCTTTTACGCAACGGGTTCGGCCAATTGGAGCATGGCGGCTGCTTTGGGGCTGATCCTTCTGGTGCTAACGCTGATCCTTTACGCGGTCTATAATCGTCTGTCGCATGATCCGACCAAGGCGAGGCCCTTGTGATGCGATTTGTCAAAGCCATCTTTGCCAGCCTGATCGTCTTTTTCCTGATCGCGCCGCTGATCGTCATCCTGCCGCTGGCTTTCACCTCGTCTGCGTTTCTGAGCTATCCTATCCCGTCTTTCTCGACCCGCTGGTTCGTGGAACTGGTCGAGAACGCGGTCTGGAGCCGTTCGATCATCAACAGCATGATCATCGCCGGCGCAACAACGCTGCTGGCCACGGTGCTTGGCACGCTCGCAGCGCTTGGCCTGCGGTCGCAGGAACTAAGTTTGACGCCGCAGATCCGCACCGTGTTTTTGCTGCCGATGGTCGTGCCTGCCGTGGTGCTGGGTGTCGGGATGCAAGCGCTTTTTGTCCGTTTCGGTATCAATTCGACTTACATATCGGTGATTTTCGCCCATACCGTGATCGCGATGCCTTTTGTCGTGATCTCGGTCGCGGGGGCGCTGACGGGGATTGATGCGCGGGTCGAACGCGCCGCCGAAAGCCTTGGTGCGTCACCGGCCAAGGTATTCCGGCTGGTGACGCTGCCTCTTGCCTTGCCGGGCATATTGTCGGGCGCGGCTTTGGCTTTTGCGACCTCTCTCGATGAAGTGGTGCTGACCTTGTTCGTCGCAGGCCCCAACCAGCGCACACTGGCGCGTCAGATGTTTTCAACCCTGCGCGAGAATATCAGCCCTGCCATCGCGTCTGCTGCCTTCATCATCATCGTGGGCACTGTCCTTATTGCGCTGCTCATTCTTTTGCTGCGGTCGCGGAATCCTTAGTCTGGGGGCAAGTAAGAATACCCCTTTCTGGTGATGCCGATTAAGGCGCGCAGCAATCAGCTTGCCATTGCGATCTTTCGCATGCGACCTTGTCTGTGACCTCCTTATCTTCTGAACCACGAGAGAAACACCACCCAACAGGACGCTGCGATTGGCTTTCACTTTCAGACAGTTGCAGTTTTTCATCGCAGCAGCCGAGCAAGGGTCGGTGACCGGTGCAGCCCGTGCTTTGTCAATTTCACAATCGTCGGTGACTGAAGCGATCCGTTCGCTGGAAGATGATCTGGGTGTCTTGCTCTTCGAGCGTCAGGCGCGCGGGTTGGAGATCACACATCTGGGAAGCCAGTTCTTGCGCCATGCCCAGCAAATTCTTGCGGATGTGTCGAATGCAAGGCAGGCGTTTCGGGATCAGGCCAATCAGGAAGGCGGACGGCTGGCTCTTGGCGTGACCTCTTTGGTGGCAGGATATGTTCTGTCGGATATTCTGTCGCGGTTTCGCCGCGCCCATCCGAAGGTCGAGTTGAATGTGATCGAGGATAGCGGTGAGTATCTGCAACATCTGTTGATAGGTGGCGAATTGGATGTGGCGGTGCTGCTGACCTCTTCGGTTCATGACCGCATGGCCCTGAACGTGGAAACCTTGCTGGTCTCGCCTTACCGGCTGTGGTTGCCGCTGGGCCATCCTCTGGGACAGGCCGATGCGATTGCGCTGGACCAACTGGCCGAGGCGCCGCTGATCCAGCTGATGGTGGACGAGATCGAGGAAAGCATGCGCCAGTTGATGGCTGCCATGGCCGTCAAACCGTCCATTGCCTTTCGAACACGCTCCGTCGAGGCGGTGCGCAGTCTGGTTGCGACCGGCGCAGGTTTGGCCATCCTTCCGGGGCTGGTTTACCGGCCTTGGTCCTTGGAAGGGGACCGAATCGAGATCAGGGACGTCTCTGGCGATTTGCCCACCGTGCAAGTGGGGCTCGCATGGCGACGGGGAGCGCCTCTGAGCCCACCTGCCCGCAATTTCATCAGAGTGGCGCAATCTACATTGCCGGGTCGCTAGCCTATATTCAGTTAACATTCAGAAAATAAACCATATTCCCGATTGCAAGATAAACCATCGGAAAAACCGATGGCTCGCTTCTGGATTTTGATATTGCGAAGCGACCGACCCTTCATAGGCTGCTGCATAAGATCAAAATGGGCTCAGCATAGAGCCGTGACACAGGGAGCATTGGAATGAGACATCTGAGATTGATGGGCACCACGGCGCTTGCGGCGATACTGGGCATTTCACCGGTCGTGGCGCAGATCACCGAGCTTGGCACACCCGAGGGACAGCTGAATATCGTGGCATGGCCGGGATATATTGAGCGTGGCGAAACCGTTGCAGAGTTCGACTGGGTGACCAAGTTCGAAGAGGCAACCGGCTGCATGGTGCAAGTCAAGACGGCCAATACGTCGGACGAGATGGTCGCGCTGATGAACGAAGGCGGCTTTGATCTAGTGACTGCGTCTGGCGATGCCTCTCTCCGGCTAGTGGCGGGGGAGCGTGTGCAGCCGATCAACTTGTCTTTGATCCCGTCATGGGAGGCGGTGGATGAAAGGCTGAAGGAAGCACCTTGGTATGTGGTGGATGGCGTGCATTACGGCGTCCCCTATCAATGGGGCCCTAACGTGTTGATGTATAACACCGAGGTTTTCGGCGACAGCCCGCCAACATCCTGGAACGTTGTGTTCGAAGAGATGGACTTGCCGGACGGCGAAAGCAACAAGGGCCGTGTGCAGGCTTATGACGGGCCCATCCATATCGCGGATGCGGCGCAATATCTGATGTATCACAAGCCGGAGTTGGGCATATCCTCTCCGTACCAGTTGAACGCGGACCAGTATAAGGAAGCCCTCGACCTGCTGCGTGTACAGCGTACGCTGACGGCGCGTTACTGGCACGATGCGTTTATCCAGATGGACGATTTCCGCAACGAAGGCATGGCGGCATCGGGGACATGGCCGTTTCAGGTTAACCTGTTGCAGGCCGATGGTGTGCCCGTCGCGAGCGTCATCCCGCAAGAGGGCGCGACCGGCTGGGCCGATACCACGATGATGCATGTGAACGCAGAAAACACAACCTGCGCCTATCAGTGGATCGAGCACACGCTGTCGTCCAACCTGCAGGCCGACCTGTCGGTCTGGTTCGGCGCAAATCCGGTGGTTCCGGCCGCATGTACCGACGGGCGCGGCATGCAGACCGCCGAGGGCTGCACCAAGAATGGGTTCGATGATTTCGAGCGCATCAAGTTCTGGACGACACCCGTGACAAGCTGCGAAAGCCAGGACGAATGCGTGCCCTATTACCGCTGGGTCTCGGACTATATTGGCGTGATCGGCGGCCGCTGAACCCTCTGCCTGACGACTGATCCTGAAACGCCCCTCCGCTTCGGTGGAGGGTGCCTTGACCTGAATCGAAAGACCTCATGACCGCAGCAGTGGAATTCCAGAATGTATCGCGTCATTTCGGATCGGTCCGGGCAGTTGACGGTGTCGATCTGCGAATTGCCGAGGGCACGTTCTTTGCCATGCTCGGCCCCTCCGGATCAGGCAAAACCACTTGTCTGCGACTGATCTCTGGCTTTGAACAACCCAGTACGGGGATGATCCGCATCTTCGGGCAGGATTGCAGCGATGTGCCGCCCAACCGACGCAATGTGAATACCGTGTTTCAAGACTACGCTCTGTTTCCGCATATGAACGTGCGCGACAATGTTGCGTATGGGCTGATGGTCAAGGGTGTGGACAAGCGCACGCGCTACGACAAGGCCGAGGAATTGCTCGCGTTGGTCAAGCTTGACGGTTACGGCGACCGCAAGCCCGGTGAATTGTCGGGCGGCCAACGTCAGAGGGTGGCGCTGGCGCGTGCCCTGATCAACGAACCGCGTGTGCTCTTGCTGGACGAGCCACTTGGCGCTTTGGATCTGAAACTGCGCGAGGCGATGCAGGACGAACTCAAGACGCTGCAGCAGCGGCTTGGCATCACATTCGTTTTCGTCACCCATGATCAAGGCGAGGCCCTGTCGATGGCCGATCAGGTGGCTGTCTTCTCGGAGGGCAAGATTGCGCAAATCGGCACGCCGGATGATATCTACGAGCGCCCCCGCACCCGGTTTGTGGCCGATTTTGTCGGATCCTCCAATGTGCTAAGCGCGGAGATGGCCGCCAGCTTTGGTGCACCGGCCAAACCTGTCAGCTTGCGCCCGGAATCCGTGCGGATTGACAATATGGAGCCGCGCGTCAAAGGGACGATTATAGCGCTACGCTATCTCGGAGCAGGGACACGCATCATCGTGGCCGTGCCGGGCGGCGAGATTTCATTGTTTCTTAACAAGGGCGCGGCAATCCCCGCGCAAGGCAGCACCGTAGGACTGAACTGGGACCCGCAGGCGATGCATGTGATGGAGCAAGGCTGATGACAGTGGCCCCGGACCCCGCTTTGCGCGCGGCACATCCATCCGGTGCAGTCCTGCCCGAGCGCGGCCTTGGGGATCGCGTCTCGGCCCTGTTCTGGAGATATCCCAACATTCTGCTGGCCGCCTTGCTGGCCTTGCCGCTTTTGTGGCTGGTGGTGGTCTATCTGGGATCGCTTGCCGCGCTGTTGTTGCAAAGCTTCTATTCGATCGACGAATTCTCGGGCCAGATCCGGCGCGAGTTCACGCTGTCGACCTATGCGGAACTTTTCCGCCCCGCGAATATGGATATCATCATCCGCACCGTATCCATGTCAGCCGCGGTAACAATCTCGGCCGTGGTTATTGCTTTTCCCATCGCTTATTTCGCGGCCCGCTATGCCAAAGGGCATTGGAAAGCCCTTTTCTATCTGGGCGTGATGTTGCCTTTGTGGTCGTCCTATCTGGTGAAGGTCTATGCGTGGAAACTGATCCTGGCGCGCGAGGGGATCATCACATGGGCCACTGAAGGAATCGGTGCTTCGGCCATTCTGAACGGACTTCTGGCCATCCCAGTGATCGGGGGCAGTTCCCTGTCGACCAGCTATATCGGCACATGGCTTGTCTTTCTCTATGTCTGGTTGCCGTTCATGATCCTGCCGATGCAGGCGTCTCTGGAGCGTGTGCCGCAATCGATGCTAGAAGCCTCAGCCGATCTGGGCGCAAGCCGCTGGCAGACCATGCGCACGGTGGTCTTTCCGCTGGCTTTGCCGGGAATCATCGCGGGGTCGATCTTTACCTTTTCGCTGACCATGGGCGATTACATCATCCCGCAGATCGTTGGATCGTCGCGCCGTTTTATTGGACAAGCCGTGTATCAGTTGCAGGGCACGGCAGGGAACATCCCGCTGGCCGCAGCTTTTGCTGTGGTCCCTATCCTGATCATGCTGATCTATCTGACGATCGCGCGGCGCAAGGGGGCTTTCGATGCGCTCTGACAACCGCCCGCCTGTGGTCTTAACGGTCAGCGCCATCGCAGGGCTGTTGTTTCTGCACCTGCCCATCGTGCTGATCTTTCTATACGCTTTCACAACGGATGAGAGAACATACCAGTTTCCGCCGCCCGGCCTGACCACCCAATGGTTCGCCGTGGCGTGGAACCGCGCCGATATCTGGCCACCGCTTTACCTGTCGCTGAGGGTTGCTGCCCTTTCAACGGTGATGGCGCTGATCCTAGGCACACTTTGTGCGGCGGCGATGGCCCGCTCTCGCTTTTTCGGGCGCGACCAGATCAGTCTGCTAATCATTCTCCCCATCGCCCTGCCCGGCATCATCACAGGCATGTCGTTGCGGTCGGCTTTTTCCATCATGGATATCCCCTTTTCGACATGGACCATCCTGATGGGCCACGCGACATTCTGCATCGTGATCGTATTCAACAATGCGGTCGCGAGATTCCGGCGCTTGTCCGGTTCGATTGTCGAGGCCTCGCAGGATCTGGGCGCAAACGGGTTTCAGACGTTCCGCTATGTGATCCTGCCCAATCTGGGCTCTGCCCTTCTGGCGGGCGGTATGCTGGCCTTTGCGCTGTCCTTTGACGAGGTCATCGTGACAACCTTCACCGCTGGCCAGCAAAGCACCCTGCCGATCTGGATGCTGAACGAATTGGTGCGTCCGCGGCAGCGCCCAGTCACCAATGTGGTCGCGATCGTGGTCTTCGTGACGACCTTCGTCCCCATCCTTATCGCCTATTATCTAACGCGCGGCGGCTCTGAAACCGCAGGCGCGGGCAAATGACCCGCATATGACCCAAGGGAGGTTACAACATGGGCAAGATTGATACAGACCTGCTGATTGGGGACCGGTTCGAACCCGGACAGGACGCAGCCGAGCCGATCCTTGATCCGCGCACCGGTGCGCTGATCCTTGACGTGTCAGAAGCCAGCACAGATCAGGTGGACCGCGCCGTCGCCGCTGCACGCAAGGCCTTTGAGGGCTGGTCGCGCACCACACCGGCGGAACGGTCGGCAGCCTTGCTGCGCATCGCCGACCGGGTCGAGGCCGAGGCCGAAGGTTTTGCCGCGCTTGAGGCGCTGAACTGCGGCAAGCCAATCAACGCCGCGCGCAATGACGAAATTCCGGCCATCGTGGATTGCTACCGCTTTTTCGCGGGCGCCGTGCGTTGCCAGACCGGTGCAATTGCCGGCGAATATATGGAGGGCCATACCAGCATGATCCGGCGCGATCCGATCGGCGTTGTCGCCAGTATCGCGCCATGGAACTATCCGCTGATGATGATGGCGTGGAAACTGGCCCCCGCCGTTGCAGGGGGCAACACGGTCGTTTTCAAACCCTCCGAGCAAACCCCGCTGACCGCGCTGAAGATGGCGAAGATCCTTGCAGAGGAATTGCCGACAGGTGTGGTGAACATCCTGCCGGGGCGTGGGCATACGGTCGGGAACTACCTGATCAACCACCCTCAGGTGGATATGATCAGCCTGACCGGCGATGTTGCAACGGGCAAAAAGATGCTGGATGCCGCCGCCAAGACGGTCAAGCGGACCCATCTGGAGCTGGGCGGCAAGGCGCCTGTCGTGGTCTTCGATGATGCCGATGTTGCAAAGGTGGTCGAGGGTCTGCGCGCCTTTGGCTTTTACAATGCAGGACAGGACTGTACCGCCGCCTGTCGCATTTACGCGGGCAAAAAGGTCTATGACCGACTGGTTGCCGATCTGAGCAGCGCCGTATCCTCTATCCAGCTTGGCAATGACGACGATACGACAAACGAGATCGGCCCCCTCATCAGCCTGCGCCAGCGCGACCGTGTCGCCAGTTTCGTCAACCGCGCCCGCGAGATGAACCATATCGCGATCACAGCCGGCGGTGAGGCGATGGACAAGGGGTTCTACTACCGCCCGACCGTCGTGGCCGGAGCCACTCAGGCTGACGAAATCGTAAGGCGCGAGGTTTTTGGTCCTGTCGTCTCGATCACGCCCTTTTCCGACGTGGATGAGGCCGTGACATGGGCCAATGACAGTGACTACGGACTGGCCTCCTCGATCTGGACCCGGGATGTCGGGCGCGCCATGGCAACAGCCGCCCGGTTGCGTTATGGCTGCACATGGATCAACACGCATTTCATGCTGGTCAACGAGATGCCACATGGCGGGATCAAGCAGTCAGGCTATGGCAAGGATATGTCGGCCTATGCGCTTGAGGACTATACCTTCGTCAGACATGTGATGTTCAAGCACGGCTGACCGGATTTTTCAGGTTCATTTAAGCAAGGCGGGGTGTGGTTGCATCCCGCTTGGGTGGTTGTTGGCCTTCTGCCGATTCCGCGGACACCTCCTTGAAAACGGGTGGCGACGGTGTGGGAGCGCGCATTGCGGAAGCCGGATCAGGTTCGCTATATAAACTTGTCTGGGTGCATGGGGCCTTCCGGGGAACTTCCTTTCTACGGGTGGGCGCAGCTCGAAGCATTCCAAGCCACAGCCCCATCGCACATGACACCACAACACAAGGAATGGCCCGTCCCAAATGATCGGAACGGGCCACTTCGATTTTGCGGCAAAAGTCTACGCAACATGTCAAAATTTCTCAGCGGCCGGAGGTTGACGTAGATAAAACCGCTCTAGCATTGGCAAAGCTCGTGACCGCAACTTTGCCATCAATTGCGATGGCACTCTCGTGGGGAAACAGAATCTGAGCCGCATCGACCTGAACAGCAACGTTGGCTTCAGTGCGGACCGGTGACGTCCCGTATATTCCCTTGTCACTTTCAAAGATGACAACGTCAGAAGCTTGCGCACGGCCAGAGATATAATCTGCCGCGAGGGCTCCTTGCCCATATGTTCCAAGCAAAGAGACTGTTATAACGGTAAGAGCAACGGTTTTCATGGCTAATTTCCTTTCTAAGGGTTTGTTTGCTATCATCCACTGCTCTGCTCTCAATTTACGTGCTCCCGCACGCAAAACAAAAACACCGATGCTCAAGGCAACCTGCATCCTTGGCAAAGCCGGGAGCGTAACTTTATTCTTTAATCAGTCCATTCTCACAGTTTAGCATTGCTGCGGTGGGTTGCTTGATCGAGACATGAAAAAAGGATGAAGCTGGCCTGAAGAAAGCATGAAGCTGCTGGTAGACGCGCACGCGCCAGACGATTTCCAGAGCATCGAGGAGGCGCGGCGACGCAAGTTAGGCGCTGAGGCGCGTCTGGCCGAGATGACGGTGGAAAACCGAAAGACCCGGTTGAGGCGATGTTAATCAATCAAATGTCTTCAATGGGAACAACCGCTATGAAGTGCGCGGGACCTTCCAAGAACAAAACCTTACGTGGGGGTGCGATAAACGTTTCGTCCATAGCCACAGTGAGGAAATCGCAGTTTGTCTCGGTGTATAAAATTGCGGAGGCGCATGTACTGAAAGCCAATATTGTCCCTGTAGCTGAAATGGCTAAGCCCAATATGAGCGTCCAACCCGTGAGGCCGCTGGTATAACCATCAGACTTTCCTCGAAGCTCGTCGAACTGTTCGAAGAGACGATCAAAATCAGGCATGGCAGCTCCACTTGGGTCGTTCATTGGTAAAGGTCGAAATATCTCGTTTGCGCAACTCAACTTGCTTAAGCGGAAGTTGTTCCACCATTCACTTTCTGATGCTGGTCGAACGGTTGGTTCTGAAAACACCGATGCGGCGCAGGCGCGACGGGCATTGCCTGAACTGGCATCTGGTCACGTGGAAAGGGTGATTACGGCCTTGGCGTTGTTTGCATTCCACATCACGCCGAACTGCCTAATGCCAATTCCAACTTCATCCTCTCGGTTGTGCGGTCGATCAAACCGCGCGACGAACTGGAAGCGATGCTGGCAACGCAGATGGGGGCTATGAATCGTCCCGAGTTTGTCGGAGACCATCAACTTAAGTA
>JAGXHC010000022.1 GCA_024636405.1 Sulfitobacter sp.
ACTGCACGGACAGCGCATCATTGATCGCGGGCAGTGCGGTATCGAAACACACATCGACCACTGCGCCGCGCACCGACACCACATATCCGTCGTTCAGATCCTGCCCATTGGGGGCAGAGGTTTCGCTGGGCATGCTGTCAGGCTCCGCATCGGGTTCACCCTAAACGTGCCAGCAAGCCGCGATATGGTCGTTGATCTGGATCAGCAATCTAGCCAGATCGCGCGAAAGCGGTGCCTAGACCCATCTTTCGTTCGGGAAGGGGGGCATACATGCTGTGTACGCTTCAGCCGATTGCATGGTCCGCGCCCTAGAGTGCAATCCACGCAGGAATTAGGAAATTCAAGGAATCGCCAATCCAAAAGCTGATTTTCAATTTACTGTTTGAAAATGCTCGACATATGATGATCAAATTCGTTCCAGCTGATGGTGGCATAGTTTCCTGCATAGCCGTGATAAAACGACCTGCCGGTCGAGGTGGGAAAACCCGCCCAAATCTTTGCCAAATTGTCCATGAACTGGTGGCGGCTGACTTTTCCATCAACAAAAAGGCTGTAGCCTGCGTCCTCAAGCAACAGACCGGCTAGGCGATCCTGCACGTCGGCGGTAAAAACCGTGTTGGCGCTAAACCCGATTTCACGCACGAGGGTATCAAGCGTGGCGGGAATAAACTGATAGCGGCCAATCGCATGGGGCTGACCGGGTGTTGCTCTGATCCATTGCTTTATTTGACCGATCGTCATCTGAGTCGGGCGTTTGTTCGGTCCGATCCGTGCGCCATGTTGCACCGCGTCATAACCATTGCGCCCTGCTTCGGCCCAACCGATCAGGTGCTTCAGATTGGTTGCCGGGGCGGATTTGCCGTCAATAAACGCATCGCGGGGGCGCTGGTACGATGCTTCGGTGATCGTTCCTGCGCTTAAACGTACGGCGTCCTGCGGCATATAGGGGCGAACGTCATAGTTGAATACATTTTTTGTCGATATCGTAAATTCAGACAAGGAATTAAATTCAGCCTGCGCCCCCTGCGGGGCGAAAAGTGGTAAAATTGAAAGCGCGGCAGCGGCTGCAATTTTATGCATTGGAATTCTCCATCAACTTAGTCTGTGTTGAAGCTATATTGGCCTATTTCGCCGGTATGTTCATTTGCACAACCGGTCAGTTGCCAGAGAATAAGGATAGGTGGATCATCCTTTTGCGAACATGATGCCCGCGTGGACGCATGGGCGAAAGTAAGCGGGCCGCGCCGCACATGCGCATGCGGCGCGGCCCTTCCTTGATGACCAGCGCCCCCTAGTCGCCAAGGAATCCGTCAAGCTGGTCCCAAAGAGAGTTGTCCAGCAAAAGATCAAAGCGCAGATGCAGCCCTTTTTGATAAAGCGCATCCTGCTGCGGCAGTTGGCTGCCCGTCAGGTTGTATCCCAGCGCCAGCAACATGCCCTTGGCCGGGACGAACCCGAATTCGGCCCCAAGACCCCAGGTCGCGCTGTTGGTATCATCCCACAGATACGCCCCGTTTACGCCAATCTGGAACCGATCACCGCCAAATTCATAGTTTGCGCCGGCTTGAACCAGTTGCGTCAACGAGGTGGCAAAGGTGTTGGTAAGCTCGATTGACTGGTGCTGCCCGGCATATTTACCATTCACCCGCAGGTCGGCATCAACCTCATAGCTTGCATCAACCGACCACAGGTGGCTTTTGGTCGTATTGTGTAGCTTTTCAAGGCGATGCTCGTACCACGCCAGAACCTCTAGCCGGGGGGCGGTCAGGGGGCGGTAGGCGGCACCGACGCGGGTCCGCACACGCTGGCGATTTTGGCCGTTGCGGTTGTCGACGGCGATGCGGGTCCGGCCAAGCACAGTCAGATCAGGTGTGATCTGCCCAGCCAGCCCCAAGTTGCCGTAATAGGTGGTGCCGGATTTTTCAAAGGTGGTGTCGAAATCGGCGTCACCCACCCAATCGGTCTCGTCAGAGCCCCATTTGGCCCCGATCGCAAGGCTGGTCATCTTCGCCTCTTCTGCGTCCAGCAGGCGGGAATGTTCGATGCCCATGTTCAGCGTCGTCAAAGAATTCAGCTTGAACTGCGCCGACAGCCCTTGGTTCAGGGTCGTATCCGTTTCATTGGCACCGCGGCTGAATTCGGTCCGGCCGGACAGCCATTTGTTCATCTGAAAGGTAAAGCCAAGCGTGGACCGGGGCATGACGATATCGTCGCCAAACTGAAGCTCGACCTCGTTGAAGACGCGCCAGCCTGGTGCGGCCTCTCGGTACAGGCCAAGGGTCAGTTCGGTCGGTTGATCGCCGTCAATGTTCAGGGGTTGGCGCAATTCAGCTTCGATCACGGTGTTATCGCGGCCAAGGGGGGTCCAATGCGCCCCAAGGATGATGGCGGTGCCTGCCTCGTTCGTCGCGCCGTTTTGGTCGTGGCGATATTCCAAACCGACGTCGCCCCGCAGCCGTTTGTTGATCTGGCGCGAATAGATCGCTTCCAGCGTCAGGCGGTCGAGGTCATTGATCCGATCACGAACAAAGTCGGCTCCGATGACAAGGTCGCTGTTTTTGTCGATGTCATACCCATAACTTAGGCGAACCTGTGTTGTGCCGGGACGGGCCAGACCGCCGCTGGCGTTAAAGTTTTTGCCAGTGTGGATGGCCTCAAAGCTGAGGCGATGAAACTCCGTCTGCAGATCGTACGACAGGCGCGCCGCGTTATCGACTTGGCCGCGTGCGTTCTCTGATCGGGCCAGCTCGGCCTCAAATACGCCGCCATTTTCGCCTTCATGGCGGATGTAGCCAGACTGGATGCGTTCATCAGCCGGATTGCCCGCAGGGGCATCCGCATGCACAGCGCGCGCGCCAACGGTGACTTGGTCGCTGACGGCATAGTTCACTTCGCCGCCATACAGCCAATAGCGCTCGGCCCCGGCTTCCGATGTCTCATAGGTGATGCGGATTGATACGGGGTTCCCGTCCAGGTCGAACTGACGGACAGGCGCGTTAAAGGTCAGCGTGTCACGAAAGAAATCAAGGACATAATCGGTGCCGCGGCGCATGGCGGTTGTGGTCAGGATATCGCCGCCGCGCTCATTGCGGACCAGAATTTCGACCCGTTCAGAGCCTTGGACATAATCGCCCAAGTCGATGTCATAGGGGCCAGACACACCGCGTCCGCGGATTTCTTGCACGCGCTGCTGTTGCGCTGTGCGGGCACCAAAGACGGTGACGGATACCTTGTCGTTTTCCCAATGCGCCTTGGCACCGGTGGTCACGCGGCGCATGCCGTCAAGGCGCAGCGCGCTGGATTCAGGCTCGATCGCGATATCGCCGTAAAGGATATAAGAGCGGCCCTTTTCAACTTTGACGAACAGGTTGCTGGACGATTGCGCATCTTGCCCGCGTTCGGAATTGTCGCCGTACACGGGGTAGTATTCGTCGCCGCGAATGTCGCGGAACAGGCGGTCTTCGGTGTCGCGGTCAGAGCTGTAGCGCAGGGTCAGCAGGGCGTCGCCGCGAATTGCGCCTTTCAGATAGACTTCGCCGCGCAGGCCGGTCGCCGTATCCTCAAAGCTGCTGAACCGGTCTTTGGGCAGCAGTGCAACGTCGTTCCCCCCCAAGGACACGGCACCCTCAATCACGCCGATCAGGATGCGTTCGTCAAGGTTGGGCGTAAAGGCGATGGTCGCTTCGGCTGTGCCAAAGTTCCCCGTCACAGTGATACGGTCGGTGCCAGAAACTTGCGGCGGGATCAGGCCAAAGGTGGCTTCGCCGTTATCAAGGTAGGCCTGCACGCCGGGGGTGCCGGGGCGAATGTCGGTCACGTCCCACAAGGCCATGCGCGCATCCAGTGTCACCGTGCCAGAGGCCGGAACTGGCATGCCGCGTGCGTCCAGCACCCGCACAACAACCGGGACGATCGACACCGGAGAGGCAGAGGCCGTTTCTGGCATGATGATTTCGAACTTTGCGGGTGCGCCGGGTGCGATCAGAGTGATCTCGGTGCGGACGCGTTCGATCCCAAAGCCGTCTTTGCCGATCAGGGCCAAGGTGTTTTTGCCGGGGTCCAGTTTGACCGCGATAAACTCTGCGGCTTGGACGTTATTTGCCTCCCAGCTGGTGCGCTGGCCGACACGGTCGGCCCCCAGCGCACGGCCATTCAGCGCCAGCGCAAGGGTCAGGTCGGCCTTGCCCTTGACGCGGATGTTCTGGGTGCTGCGATCAACGGTTTGTCCGTCCTGAAGGTCGATAAAGCCCGGCTCTGAATTCAGCGTGCGGATCATCGCGTCCAAAGGCTCGCGGCGTGCGATGGCTTCGGCTTTGGTGGCCACATCTTCGCGTGCTTCTTGCTCTGCATCCAGCATGCCAGTGGTCAACTGCGTCGTGGTCGCAATGCCCTGCTCCCCGCGAGAGGAGCGCACGGGCGCGCCTTGGCTGGTGATGGGCAGATCGGACGCGGTCAGCGTGTTGATCCCTGCCGCTTCGTCAAAATGCGTGCGGCGCTTTGCGACCTCAACCATCGCCTCTGGCGTACAGTCCGCAACGGCGAAGTGTTCGGCGCGCAGCTCGCCCTTGCGCAGCGGGATCAGGCGAGAGCCGCCGCGCATCAGGTCATTTGTGCGCGTGACGGTCACAGCGGTGCCGATGGGCAAGGTTTCAGCCTGCACCAAAAAGGCGTGGGTGACGGGGCGCAGGCCGAACAGGGAATACTTGCCGTCGATATCGGTCACGACGGACAGGCCTTCTTGGGTGACGATCCTGACGCCGGGAATGCCCGGTTCGGTGATGTCGCCGCGGATGCCGTCGCCGTCGCAATCCATAAACACAGATCCAATGACCGTGCCTTCGCGGGCAAAGACGCCGCCCGAATTGTTCAGGCGCACCATCGCGCGGGCCACCGGGGACTGGCGCAGCGTGCCAGTGCCAGCTTGGCGGCCCGACAGGACGGCCGTGTTTTCATTGCGGCCCTCAACAGCGGCTGCGGTAAAGCGCATGACGTAGGTCAGCTCGTGATTGGACAGCGGCTCTAGCGTGCCAAGGTCGAACAGCAGATCGCCGCCTTGTGCATCGACTGGATCGGGCAGGGCGGTACCGTTCAGCAGAACCGATCCGGGCACAAGCGTCACGCCGCGCGCAGGGCGGTCCAGCAGCTCTGCGCCGATCAGGGCCTGGTGCATGTTGTTGGTGAAACCCAGCGAATAGGTCACAAATTCGCCCTGTATGACGGTGTCCGTGTTGGCGTTTTTGTCCAAGGACAGGGGCGCGCCGTAAAACGGAGCAACGGGGATATCGGACACATGAACCATGCCGCCCGCGTGGGTAAACAGGTTACCAAACCCGGCGCTTGTGAC
>JAGXHC010000154.1 GCA_024636405.1 Sulfitobacter sp.
CGCAACCCTGTTTGCTGCGCAATACTACCTTGCGGTGCTGGACGCGGAAGGGGCCGCAAGCGACGCGGCGCAAACGGCTCTTTATCTGCGGGCGCAGGCTCACTTGGCCGCAGGCCAGCACACAGCGGCAATCGCGGTTGCAGGATTTGCCGATACCGGTTTCGACGGCCCCGCAGCTCAGGAATATCGCACCATGATGCAATCAGCGGGAACGCCGCAACAGATTGCAGGCTGGCGTGCGTCGGCGGGAGGTATTGATATGGACCCAAGCGGCGCGGATATGGCGCCGACCATGGGTAGGTTTTTCGCAGCCCTGGAAAACAACGATCTGGCATTGGCGGGCATAAGTGCGCGCGAAGTCATTGCCCGCGCGCCTGAAGGCGATCCCACCCCGATCACGATCTGTGGCCTGATGGCGTTCTCAACCTCCGTGCAGGATGCGCATGCCGCACTGCCGTGGATTGATTGTCTGATGCGCTATCCCGCAGATGTGCTTGGCGTGACGGCGGATCTGGCACCCTTGCTGGATGCCACAGCAGACGGTTTGCTGGACCGTGCTGATCCGGTTCGCACGATCGCGTTGCGCTCAAAGGCGTTAGACATCGCGACCGTGCTTCAGGGTCCGAAATCAGCAAATGCGCAGCGGCTTCTTTTCAAACGCGCAGAGACGTATTTCTATAATCGCGACTTCTCAGCGGCGCAGGGTGATCTGAATCGGGCTGCGGTGGACGCCGCGATGGCTGATCCCGAAACGCGCTACGACTTTCTGGAGCTTCAGGCGCGGGTACATCTGACACAGCGCGATTTGCCAGCGGCGCAGGCCGCGTACCGCGACGCCGCCGATGTGTTGCGCCGGGCAGACAAGGACGGCGATGCGCGTTGGGCACTGCTGCTGGCGTCGATGTCCGATCTTGAGACGCAGCTGGGCAATTTCGTGGCGGCAGAAGATTTGGCGCGGCGCGCGTTGGCCCTGGCGGAAAATCTTGACGGGGCGCGATCGGAACTGGTCGTGCAACAGCGGGTTGCCTTGGCCGGGACCTTGATGCAGGCCGGAAAGCAGGCAGAGGCGTTGACCGAGTTTGAACGCACCGTTGGCGACTATGAGGCCTTCTTCGGAAACGACGCGGGGCTCATGCTGGCGTGGCGCATGGCCTATGCCGGATCCTTGCGCGACGCGGGCAGAACGGCAGAGGCCGATGCCCTGATCGGTCAAGGTGCGCCCGGACTGTCCGAGCAGCCCCACCTGATGGCGGACCCGGCCCAGGCCACCGTGTTTTTGGATGCGCTGATCAAAGAGGCATGGCAGCAAGGCGATTTGACACGCGCGGAAGAATATATCGATCAGGCGCTGGGAATACTCGACGCGCGGGATCCGCAAAGATGGATGATGATCGAAGTAAAAGGCCGCATCGCGCTGCGTCAGGGGCGCGATGCGCAGGCATTGTCGCTGTTTCGGCAGTTCCGCGAAGAAATGCGCAAACCGGGCCGCGACACTCTGGCGAAAGCGCGCAATACGCTGCCGCTCCACATTGAGGCTGCCCTGCGTCTGGCGCAGGCGCGGCAAGGCCCGGCAATGCAACGCTATATGAACGAAGCCTTTGAGGTGGCGCAGGATCTCAATGCGCTCTCGGCGGGATCGGCCATCGCGCGTGCATCGGCCCGGTGGGACAGCGCGCCAGCCCTTGCCGCAACCGTGCGCGCGTTGCAAGATACCGAAGCACAGATTACCGCGCTGAACACGCAATATTCGCGCGCCCTTGCGGTGGGTGATGCCGCCCCCACAATCAGTGATGCATTGCGCGATACAGTGACGAAGTATGAGACGCTGCGCCAATCCGTGACCGATACCTTTCCGGCCTATTCGCAGACAGTCAGCCCGGACCCCATATCCCTGGCACAGACCGCGAGCTGGCTTGCCCCGGACGAAGTGCTGGTTCTGTTCGCCACCAGTAACGAGGCGAACGGCGGCGACGCCTTTGTCGGCAGCACGGTGATTGCAGTCACCCAAGATCAGGTGATGACAGGCAGCACGATCGCGCGTGCCGGGCTGGAGCAGATGGCAGTGGCGCTGCGCTGTCAGGCTGCCCTGACCGACCGCAGTTGTGCGCAGGGGGCCCAAGGCACGCGGGGGGCAATTTCACTTGACGGTCCTGAAGACACAGGCGGCGCACCCGAATTCGATCTGGGGCTGGCGCATGAGGCGTATACCGCGTTGCTGGCGCCGGTCGAACAACTGCTGCACGGCAAGAAACGCTTGATCGTTGTGCCCGATCCGTCGCTTGTGGCGTTGCCGTTTCACACGCTGACCCGGTCCGCACCGACCAAAGACACATCCCTGCGCGATGCGGACTGGCTGTTGCGGGACATGTCGGTATTCGTGGTGCCGACACTGGCCAGCCTGGACGCCTTGCGGCGTCAACCTGCCTCTGACAAGATCACCGGTGGACTGTTTCTGGGCATTGGTGATCCGCTGATCGGGGCGCAGTCGGGCGGCGTCCTGCCGTACGACTGCACCATTGCGCCTGTGATCGTGGCCCAAGCACCCATTGCGGCCGGCGGGCCGATCATGCGCGGCATAGTGGCTGATCGCGGGGCGTTGTCAGAATTGCCTGCGCTGCCCGACACACGCTGCGAATTGCAGGCGGCAGCGCAATATTTCGGGGCGGGCAGTACGTTGCTTTTGCACGGGGACGCAACCGAAACTGCAATCCGGCGCATGAACGCATCGGGTGAGTTGGCGCAATACAGCACAATATCCTTTGCCACCCACGGGCTGATCGCGGGTGAGGTGGGGGATATGGATGCGGGCATTGTGTTGACCCCGCCGCAGGTGGCAACAGACCAAGACGATGGCCTGCTGAGCACGGGCGACATCGCGCAACTGACACTGAACGCGGATATCGTGCTGCTGTCGGCGTGTAATACCGCTGCCGGGTCCGGCACAAACGACGAAGGGCTGTCGGGGCTGGCGTCAGCATTTTTCTATGCCGGGGCGCGCAGCATTCTTGTCTCGCACTGGCCAGTCTACTCCGACGCAGCGACAGTGTTAACGACAGATATGCTCAGCCGGATGCGGGGTGATGCGTCGCTTGGCTATGCCGACGCGCTGCGGCTGACAATGCTGGGGGTGCTCGATACGCCCACCGCCGACGCGCGCCAACTGCATCCGGCCTATTGGGCGCCGTTTATGGTCGTCGGCGAACGCGCGCCCCGCAGATGATTCTGTGCGGAGCAGTCACGGTGTTGTAACGGCCGATAATACGTCCATTTTGGCTGGGTTCCGCCCCTTGAATCAGGGGTGCGCGACCTGGGGCTGGCCCGCAATACTGCGCCTGATTTTCCATCTCAACCGGATGGTCACATTGCTGACCCACTTCAATCTGTGGCCGGACACAATCAGGTCCAGATCGCATCAGACCTTGGTATGATAGAGGTCCATCAAGGGTCTGGGATGACTTGGGTCAGACCGAAGACGTATTTCATGCAGTGCATTTGCGTACATATACCATTGCACAGCGGATCACTTCCGATCCCCCTCACAAAACGAAAAGAGAATCCGATGACCCTTACACGCAAAGCAATCACGACATTCGCCCGTACCTTCAGCAAAGACGAAGACGGCGCCACCGCAATCGAATACGGCCTGTTTGCCGCTCTGATCGCGGCGGTCATCGTCGGTTCGGTCGCTGCTATCGGCACTCAGACCAACACAAACTTCAAAGCTGTGGAGACCGCAATCACACCAGCTTAATACCTTTCGGGGCGCGCAGCAGTCCGTCTGCGCGCGCCCGCCTATCCGGCATTTTCCAGTCAAGGTTCCCCGTCATGTCCGTCTTCGCCTCTCGCACCGCTCAACCTGCCCAACTGGCTGCGTTCGTATGTACTGACCAGGGCGCCGAGCTTGCTCAGGCTGTGGCACAGATGTTGGGCGCTGATCGCACGGCACTGCACGGTGGTGGTCTGGGGGGCGCGGCCCGCGTCAGCACGGATATCCCTTCCGCCAAAACACTGCTGACCGAGATGGGCAATATGTCACTGGATGCCGCATGCGAATGCGTGGCGGAGTTAAGCAGCACCGGCGCGGTCGTGGTGGTCGTGGGTGTAAAGCCCGATCTTGTGACGTACCGCGCGCTGCGCAATGCCGGTGCGGCAGAATATTTTGCCTTTCCGGTCACACCTGAAGAAATCATTGCCGCACAAAATCAGACAGCTTCGAACAGCGCGTCGAAAGCACTGCCATCTGTCCCTCCGGTGGGCCGATGCATTGCCGTCACAGGCACCAATGGTGGCGTCGGAAGCAGCCTGCTTGCCCAATCGCTGGCATTCCATGCCGCATCGGCCACAGGTCCGGCCCAGCAGACAGCCTTGATTGACGCGGACCTGCGGTTCGGGTCTCAGGCGATTGATCTGGATCGCAAGGGCACGCCCGGTCTGCTGGAAGCGCTGTCCGCACCTGACCGGGTCGATCAGACGTTTCTAGGCGCCACGATGGAGCAGCTTAACGAGCGGCTTTCGCTCTATTCGCAGCAGGCCCATGCGACACAAAGCATTCACGCTCTCGAAGCGGCGTTCCCTCGTTTGCTTCACACCATGCGCACCAGTTTTGATACAATGATCGTGGATCTTCCGCGCACCACGCTGTTCGATCAACCCGATTTCGCCAATGTGCTGGACACGCTGATCCTTGTCATTCCGGCGGGATATTCCGGCGTCTATGTGGCCAGCCATATGATGGCGCATCTCAAGGCCGAAGCGCCTGAGTTGACGATCATTCCCGTGCTGTCGGAATACCGCGAGGACGCAAAGCTGTCGCGCAAAGATATCGCCAAAGCGATTGGCATGGACATCCGCGCCACCCTTCCACGCAGCGACACCGCGATCCGCAAGGCGCATCGCGGGGCGAAACCGCTGATCGAAAGCCAACCGCGCAGCGATCATGCCAAGGCAACCAGATTGCTGTGGGAATTGCTGACAAAGCCTGCATCACCCGCGCACTCCAAGCCAAAGAAGCAAGGCCTGTTCCGTAGGGCCGCGGCATGACGCTTCACCTGACGCAGCCATCGTTGCGCGACGCGGTGGCGCAGGTCGTTCAAACCGCGATGCAGATCGATGCCGATGGTTTCACTGTCGAAGATCGCGCCAATGCGGCGGTGACCTATGTTCTTGAGCAAGGGACATTTCCGTGGCCTCTGGCGCTTCAGCGTCAGGTTCTTGCGGACGCAATCAAGGCGCTTCAGCCTGACACCGACGACACGGCCGCGCCCGTTGAACCCAAAGTGCAGATCCCGCCGACAGCAATTGCAGAACCCGAAAGGCCCGCACCGCAAGCCGCGCCGACGCCCACACCTGCTGCGTCGTCGAAGATGCTTGTGCTGGCGAGCGAAGCCATCAAATCCCTGTTGGAGTTTCTGGATTTCTCGGAGCTTGCGGCCAAGCCGCGCAGCGAACAGGAAGTGCTGATCCGCAAGGGGATCGGAACGCTTTGTGCACAAAACAAGATGCATCTGAACAACCGTGAAGTATCGGAACTGGTCACTGCGGTGCTGGCGGACATGCTGGGTCTTGGCCCGCTTGAAGCATTGCTGGCGGATGACCGCATCACCGACATCATGGTGAACGGCCCTGACCGGATTTACGTGGAACGAGACGGAAAGCTTGAGCTGACCGGCATTCGTTTTCGCGACAATACCCATGTCATGGCGGTTGCCAGCCGGATCGTTGCTGCTGTGGGCCGCCGGATTGACGAATCTCAGCCGATGGTGGATGCCCGTCTGGCCGACGGAAGTCGGGTCAACATTGCCGTGCCACCGCTTTCCATCGACGGCCCCACAATCACCATCCGAAAATTCCCGTCCGCCCCGGTAAAGCTGGAAAAGCTTGTCGAAGGCGGCAGCCTGTCGTCGCAGATGAGCAGATTTCTTGGGCTTGCGGCATTCCTGCGGCTCAACGTTCTTGTGTCGGGGGGCACAGGATCGGGCAAGACCACGCTTTTGAACGCGATGTCCGGCTATATTCCCGAAGGCGAGCGGATCGTCACCATCGAAGACGCGGCGGAATTGCGGTTTCAGCAGGCCCATGTCGTGCGGTTTGAAACGCGTCCGCCCAATGTCGAAGGCAGCGGAGAAGTCACCATGCGCACCCTGGTGCGCAATGCGCTGAGGATGCGGCCCGACCGCATTATCATCGGCGAAATCCGGGGCGACGAAGTTCTTGATCTGCTGCAGGCAATGAACACCGGGCACGATGGCTCCATGAGCACGCTGCACGCCAATTCGCCCAGCGAGGCGCTGACCCGGATTGAAAGCATGGCCGCGATGGCGGGATTTGCGCCCGGCACCGGCGTGGTGCGGCGTCAACTTGCGGATGCGGTCCATCTGATCGTTCAGGTCTCCCGGATGCGCGATGGCAAGCGGCGCGTCACCTCCATTTCCGAAGTTTCCGGGCTGGCGGGGGAGGTGATAACCTTGCAAGAGCTTTTTGCCTTTCAGGTCGATCCTTGCAGCACCCGCACCAAAGTGACGGGTAAATATGTCTATTCCGGTTACCGACCGGCTTTTGCGAACCGTGCTGCCGACTATGGGGTATTGGACGAACTTGATGCGATTTTGAGGACCTGATCGATGACCGTTATGACCACACTTTTGATTGCTGGCGGCATGTTGAATGTCGGATTGCTTTTGCTGGGCATCATCCTGGCCGATCGCCAGCGCCGGCGTCACCACGCCCGTCTGCACCGTGCCAATGCCAGGGAAACAAGAGCGCTGAGTGCAAAGCTGACAACCAGAAAGCGCGCAATGGCACGGCCTACCACCGGGGTGGAACGTGTCGTGTCAGCCGTTGAACGCCAACTGGATCAAACCAGCCTGCGTCTGGGGGTCGGCGAATTGTTGGTTCAGGCGGGCATCACTTTATTGGCACTTTACGCATTGGCGGTGCTTGGCATCCGCATGCATCCGCTGCTTGCCTTGCCCGTTGCCTTGCTTGGCACTGCGGGATTGCTGGTGTTGATTTTAAGGGTCGCAAAGGATCGTTACCGGACTGCCTTTGCCGCCGATCTGCCTGAAGCGTTGGATATTTTTGCACGCGGTTTGCGCGCGGGCCGTCCCGTGACAGATTCGATGACCATCGTCGTGGACAATTCACAGGGTGCGATCTTGCGTGAATTCACCCGCTGCCATGACGAAGTGCGCATGGGTGCTACCCTGTCTGAAAGCCTTGAGCGTCTCAGCGCGCGCCTGCCGCTTCCGGAGGTGATCTTTTTTGCCGTTGCGACGGCGCTTCAGGCCGAAACAGGCGGAAACCTGATCGAAACGATGGAGAACCTTGCGACGCAGCTGCGTGAGCGCCGCAAGCTGCGCAAAAAGGCACGCGCCTTGTCATCGGAAGCGCGGGCAAGCGCGGTCATCCTTGCGTCGCTGCCTTTTGCGGTCGCAATTTTGATCGCGGTGCTGAACCTGGGATATCTCGAACCGCTTTATGCGGACCCAAGAGGCCGTGTGATGTCCATAGCGGCGGTCACCAGCATCGCGGTTGGCGTCTACGTCATGGCGCGGATGGGCAAGCTTAATGTTTGATGCGATGACAAACGTCTTTTGGATGGCCTTTATCGGTCTGAGCAGTGGGATGCTGGCGCTTGCCGCGCTGCTCTATTCCGAGCGGCAGCGCAGCTTGCGGGACGCACGTCTGCGGCGCGCCAACGGCACCGAAAAAGAGCGGCACACATCTTATCGGCAGGGTGCAGGCGGGCAATTTGCCGAAATTGCTGCACGCCTGCGCAATTTTGTCGTGCTGATCGGGGAACGCTTTTCGGTCGTGCTGGGCGGAGAAGCACGCGAAACCACAGCCGAACTTGCCTCAGCAGGCTATCGAAGCCGGGATGCCTTGTTGATCTATGCCTTTCTCAAGACAGTTCTGCCGCTTGTTGCGCTGATCGGCGGTCTGGTGTGGCTTTTTCTGACCAAAACGTTCGGAATGGAGATGCTGATCCCCGGTGCGATTGTCATTGCCGGCGCATTGGCGCTGTCCACCGGGGTCGACATGTTTATCGGTTTGCGCCGCAAGAAACGGCTTGACCGGATCAGGCAGAGCTTTCCGGACATGCTTGAGCTTATTGTAATCACATCCGAAGCCGGGTTCGGCCCGCAACCGGCATTGCACCGCGTCGCCAACGAACTGGCCCTGACACACCGCGAACTGGCCCGCGAAGTGCAGCAGATGGTTTCCGAAATGGCGATGACCAACGACAACCGCAGCGCTTATGAAAAGCTTAATCTTCGTGTCCCGCTTCCGGAAATTGGCGTATTCACCCAAACGCTTGATCAATCCGACAGATACGGCACCCCGTTTTCGCGCGCCATGCGTACCCTGATCGCGGAGCAGCGCAGCAACCGGCTTATGGCGGTCGAGGAAAAGGCGGCGCGTCTGCCCGTGCTCATGACCCTGCCATTGATCTTTTGCATCATGCCTGCGGTTTTTGTGGTGCTGATCGGCCCAGCGGTGCTGAGCGTTATCGACAACCTCCTTGCGGGAGGGTGAGCAGCACAATGTCAAATTCTGCGTACAAATTTCTGCGTACCTTTGGTCGCGATCAGTCTGGCGCGGTCGCTGTCGAATTCGTCCTGATCGCACCAATCCTGTTTGCCTTACTCTTTGGCACCATAGTTGTCGCCTATTTCATCGGGCTCAATCATTCCGTTTCGCAACTTGCCACCGGGGCGGCGCGGGCGTCTGTCGCGGGGCTGGACATGCAGGAACGCGTGTCGATCGCCGAGGATTATCTTGCCCAAGCCAGCGTAAGATATCCGCTGTTGAGCCAGGACGCACTGAGCCCCGTTGTGGTGGTGCAGGACACAGAACCGCAAGGCATGACAGTCAACATCACCTATGAGATCGCGGATTCTATCCTTGGTCTGGCCAATGCATTTTTGGGGATGAGCATCTCGAACATAACCGGAAGCGCGTACCTTGCCTATTGACCCCCCAATCACGGCGTCATTTGCCCGCGACGAGGATGGCGCGGTTGCGGTCATCGTGTCGTTGCTGATGGTGGTGCTTCTGGGGTTTGTTGCCCTTGGCGTTGATGTGGCATCGCTTTACCGCGAGCGGGCGAACCTGCAGGCCGACAGCGACCTGACCGCAATGAGCAGTGTGGCGGCGCTTGACGACGCCACTGCACGCGCCCGGCACACCTTGCAGAAAAACAATCGCGGCGTTGATACGCTTGCTGTGTTGCAGACCGGGCGATTCCTGCGCAACCCGGCGATTGCGCGCGAAGAACAGTTCATTCCCCTCACTGCGGGCAGCCCCGGCATCAATTCGGTGCTGGTCACCCTAAGGGATAACGCCCCGCTGCATTTCGCAAAAATTTTTACCGAAGATGACTTTGTCAGTCTCAGCCGGACGGCCACGGCGATCCGCACGGGGGCCGCGAGTTTTTCGCTGACAAGCAATATCGTGCGGCTCGACTCCGCCAATCTCAATGCGGCGCTGTCCCAAAGCTTTGGCGCGACGATTGCGCTGAGCGCGGGGGATATGGATATTCTGGCGCAGACGTCCGTCAATCTCGGCGATCTGCTGGCAGCGTTGGACCGGCTTGCCGGCAATGTATCGCGCAACCCCGCGGCCATCCTTGATGCCCAGACCAAAGCAGGCGCAGTCATCGCCGCCTTGCGCAGCATTCTTCCCGCGGGCCTGTCCAGCAGGCTGGCGGCAATTGAGACAGCAGCGGGAAACGCGGGTCTGCCTGTGGCGGCATTGATTGGCGGCATTGACACCAGTCTTGGCCTCACCGCCGTTGAATTCGTGTCTCAGGTGGACGTATCCGCCCTTGATGTGGTGAGCGCGCTTGCGAATGCACATGCCTATCAGCAACAGATCAATGCGGATGTCGGTCTGAGTGTTTCAAATCTTGTGTCCGTTTCGACGCGGCTGGCCATCGGTGAGCCGCCTGCAATGTCGGGGTGGATCGCGATGGGCGAGGAAGGAGTACAGTTGCACCGTGCCGCCGCGCGGCTGCTGACAAAAGTGGAGTTCGCGCCGACCATTTTAAAAAACCTGCCCGCAGGCGTGACTGCCACGCGCGTCAACCTGCCGCTCTATGTCGAAGTGGCGGGCGCCAGTGCCACCTTGACGGAAATCAGCTGCGCGGCTGCTGATCCCGCATCGAACGCCGCACGATTTCTGACCGGGCCGACACCGCTGCATCCGTTGAACGGCACCTCTGTCGCTGCGCTGTACCTGGGCAAGCTGGACGAGAACGTGTTCACGACAGGCCCCATCGATCCGTCCGCATTGGACTTTGCCGATATACTGGGAGTATCACTGCGGATTGATCTGCCTTTGCTGCCGGACATCATCATTCCCGGTCTGACGGTGCAGGCGCGGTCCAGCATCGCTGTGGGCACGTCAAAAACCGACACCGTCAGCTTTACCCACGCGGATATTGCGGCGGGGCGCACAACGCGCGGCTTCGGATCCGGTGATTTACTGGCGTCGGGGATCAATGGATTGCTGTCTGCCGGTCGGACCGAAGTGCGGGTAAAGCCGGGACAGCAAGGGTTGGTGACTGGATTGGTCGCATCAACCGTTAATGGATTACTTGCGCTGCTGCCCGGCCGGCTGTTGGCTGACCTTGCGGGACCGCTCGACGCTGTGATTGACAGCACACTGGAAAGTGCAGGTGTGCGTCTGGGCGAGGGAGAACTGACACTGACGGGACATCACTGCGAGTTGGTGAGGCTGGTTCAGTGAAAGCAAGCGACACGCCGCAGATTGCACGCCACCCGGAAAGCCCCCGTCGATTGTCGCCCGGCGTCCGTAGGTCACGCTTCAAGGTTGGTCGGTGCGCCAAATTTCGTCCGGCCGGTCAGCGGCAGGATCTTTCGGGTGGGAACCGAAACACGCCGCGTTTCATGCGCCCCATCGTTTTCCTTGGTCATGGCGCTGCAAACTTCGTCGGTGACGAAAGCCATCAACTGATAGCGCGATCCCAACCCCGATTTTTGATAGATGCTGCCCAATTGCGATTTGACCGTCGCGATGGCACATCCGCGCATGTCGGCAACTTCGCTGTTCGAAAAACCTTTGGCAACAAAGATGGCCACATCCGCCTCTGCCTGCGACAAACCCCAGTCCGGCGCAAACTGCGCGATGACGCTTTCCTTGGCGACGGGTTCACCGGCCCCCGGAACAAGGCGTTTTTTCCGCTCGCCTTCGGTGAAGGTTTTAAGCTGCGATACGCAGAAATAGGCAACTGCGCCGGTAAGAGCGAAGAACAGGGCAAATAATGCCGACACTTCCGCGAAACCCGCCATTGCGTCCGGCAGCAAGCTTAGGACCAGAAAAATCTGCACTGCGGCGACGCAGAATACGAGGATGAAAACTGAAACCCAATACCGGATCATACAAAATACCCATTCTTAACTGAAGCTACCAACCAACGTCATTTTAAGGTAATTTGTGTCAACAAAATGACCGTCGTTCAAAATGGCAGTCGGTCGACGTTACGCCAGACCGGCGGTGTCTTGCGCGTTCAGCCACCTCAGCACCGATTTTTGCTTGGCTTTCATATGTTCAACCAGCGTGATGCCCAACCTCTTGCCGTCTCGTGCTTCGAGGTGCTGGATGATCTTTTCATGTTCGCGCACGGCGCTTGACCATCTTTCCTCGGACATATTGGCCAGATAGCGGGCCCGTTGCATGCGCAGTGACAGCGCCTGACACGAGGCTGTCAGGGTGTCATTTCGCGCTGCCAAAAGGATCATGCGGTGAATTTTCTGGTTCAGGCTAAAATAAGCATCCAGATCACGGCTTTGGTAAGTTTCCATCATCTGGTCATGCAGCGCGCGAACGGCGGAAATTTCATCATCGGTTATGTTTTGGCAGGCCAGTTCACCCGATAACGCCTCAAGCGCGCCAAGCACGGGGAAAACCTCTTTGACTTCGCTTGCCGTGACTGGGGTGACCCATGCGCCGCGGTTTGGCTCCAGTCTGACCAACCCGTCGGATGCGACCACTTTCAATGCTTCTCTTAGGGGGGTTCTGGAAACACAGAACCGTTCGCACAGATCCTTTTCCGGAACCTTGGTGCCGGGCATCAGATCGCCGCTGATGATCAGAAGATGCAGGCGGTCGACCAACTCCTGATGCAGCGACGTGCGCGCGATTGCATGAATAGCTGTTTTTTCATTCATCGGATGTCTCGCGTCACTGTTCCAGTGCCAGTTCAAGAAGTCGTGCAATATGCACAGGTTTTCGTTCGGTAGTATCGCTAATTTGGTGTCGGCATGATGTTCCATCCGCAACGATCAATGTTGTGGCGTCCGCACGCCGTACCGCAGGCAACAGATCAATTTCGCCCATTTTTCGCGATATTTCATGGGTTTGTGTGCCGTACCCAAATGCACCGGCCATCCCGCAACAGCTTGTTTCGACCACCTCAACCTCCGTGTCCGGCAGCAAAGCAAGGGTTTTTTCGATGCTCGACATCACCCCCATCGCCTTTTGGTGACAGTGCCCGTGCAACAGCACCTTGGGCGCAGGAGATTTCAGCGGCAGCGAAAAGGCCGGGTTCTCGGCCTGATCGGCGATATATTCCTCAAGCATCCGCGCCTTTTTTGCCAGCAGATCGGTGTTTTTACCGGGCAGAAGGGCGGGAATTTCGTCGCGCAGGGTCAACAGGCAACTCGGCTCCAACCCCACGATAGGCAGCCCGTTTTCCGCATAGGGCAACAGCGCATCGACCAGCCGTTCCGCTTCGATCCGGGCTTCGTCGATCAGACCGGCAGACAGAAACGTGCGCCCGCAACACAAGGGCCTCTCGCCTTTGGGGGCGGATGCCACATGGACGCTGACCTGTGCCGCCTTCAGAACCTTGACGGTCGCGCGCAGGTTTTCGGGCTCAAAATAGCGGTTGAAGCAATCGGCAAACAGCACCACTTGTGGATCATTGCCGCCAACCACCTCGGCATTATCAAACGGTCGGTTGCTCCATGTTGGCAAGTCGCGGGTTGCGGTGAAGCCGGTCAACCGCTGCGTCAATCTTGCCACTCCCGGCACCCTGTTGCGCAGGTTCATCAAAAACGGCACCCGTGCGGCCCAACGGCCATAGCGCGGCAGATAGCCGACCAGTCTGTCGTGAATGGTCACACCGTGCTTTTTTGCCCGCGCTGAGAGCACTTCAATCTTCATGCGGGCCATGTCCACGCCGGTTGGACACTCGCGTTTGCAGCCCTTGCAGGAGACACAAAGCTTCATTGTTTCGGCCATGTCATCAGAGGTCAGCGCATCCGGCCCCAGCTGTCCCGAAATTGCCAGCCGCAGCGTATTGGCGCGCCCACGTGTCAGGTCCTGTTCCTTGCGCGTCACCCGGAAGGATGGGCACATCACGCCGCCCTTCAGCTTTCGGCACGCGCCGTTGTTGTTGCACATCTCAACGGCGCCCTGAAACCCGCCACCGCTGCCGGTCCAGTCAGACCAGTCAAGGCCGGTTTTGAACTCAGGGACTGCGTAGTGCGGCCCATAGCGAAACAGGCTGCGGTCATCCATTTTCGGGGCTTGCACAATCTTGCCGGGGTTAAAAAGCCCGGTGGGATCAAACCGCTGCTTAACCTCGTTAAACGATGCAACCATGCGCGGGCCGAACATCTTTTCATGAAATTCTGACCGGACAATTCCGTCGCCATGTTCACCCGAATGCGATCCCTTGTAAGCGGCAACCAGATCAAAGCATTCCTCCGCGATGGACCGCATGGTGTGCACGTCCTGATCAAGTTTCAGATTGAGCACGGGACGCACATGCAGACACCCGACTGAGGCATGGGCATACCACGTCCCCTTTGTCCCGTGCTTTTCAAATATTTCCGTCAACCTGGCCGTATATGCAGCAAGATCGGGCAATTCGACCGCGCAATCCTCGACAAATGACACCGGTTTGCCGTCCGCTTTCATCGACATCATGATATTCAGGCCAGATTTGCGCAATTCCGCAACATTGGTCTGCAACTGGTTGTCCGTGATCAAGGTCACGCCGCCCCAGGATTTGCCTGCGCCGGACCACGAGAACCCCAGATCGCCCATCATCTGTTCGAGTTGGTTCAGCTTGGGAAGGTTCTGGGCTGGATCCTGTTCGGCAAATTCAACAAGCAGCAGGGCTTCCGGTGCGCCTGTCACCACATCTTCGATGGTTTGGCGGAACAGAGGGATGTCGCGGGCCAGCGCGATCATCGTCGCATCCACCAGTTCCACCCCCTGCGGATTAAGCGTGACCAGATGCTGGGCGGCGTCCATCGCCTGATAGAAGGTAGGGAAATGGCAAATCCCCATGACCTTGTCCGACACCAGCGGCGAAAGCTTCAATTCAATGGCGGTGGAATAGGCGAGGGTGCCTTCCGATCCGACAAGCAGATGCGCCAGATTGTTTGCCGTATCCTTGGGCACCAGCGCATCGATATTATAGCCGCCGACGCGGCGCATGACTTTTGGAAAACGCGCGTCAATTTCATCAGCTTCGCGCGCGCCCAGGGCCAGCAATTCTTGCGACAGTGCTGCAAATTGGGGGCTGCCGTTCCCAACATCGGTGCCGAAATGGTGTTTGGTGCCATCGGCCAGAAGGGCATCGATCGACAGCACGTTGTCGCGCATCATCCCATAGCGCAGCGATTTGCCACCGCACGAATTGTTGCCTGCCATGCCGCCGATTGTTGCCCGCGATGCAGTCGACACATCGACCGGAAACCACAGGCCGTGCGGTTTCAGGATCCGGTTCAGGTCATCCAGAACCATGCCGGGCCGCACGACGCATCTTGCATTTTCGACATCAAGTTCCAGAAGTTCGTTGAAATACTGGGTGTTGTCGATAACCAGTGCTGCGTTGACCGTCTGACCGCATTGGGATGTACCGCCGCCGCGCGCCAGAATTGGGATACGCTGCGCGGCTGCAATATCGATTGCGGCGCGGATGTCATCCTCGGATTTGGGGGAAAGAACGCCGATCGGCATGATCTGATAAAACGACGCATCGGTCGCATAGCGGCCGCGCGAAAAGCTGTCGAAAAAGACATCGCCTTCGACACGCGCAGCCAGGGTTTCGGATAAGTCTGACATGTGCGGTCCCGTCCGTGCGCTGAGAACAATCTCAATTTGCTGTTGACTAAATTATGAATTCAAAATTACATTCAAGCAACGAAAAAGATGCATTGACCGGCAAAGGCGTTGTCGGTCTGCGCGTTTTGCGGTGATTTGGGATACAATGTCATGAGAAAAGCCGGCCGTCATTTTTTGCAAATTCCGGGTCCAAGCGCGGTCCCTGACAGAATCCTGCGGGCGATTTCCCAGCAAACCATGGACCACCGTGGCCCCGACTTTGGCAAAGTTGGGCTAAAAGCGCTGAATGGGCTGAAAAGCATCTTCAAGACCGAGGAAAACGTATTCATCTATCCCGCGTCAGGGACGGGGGCATGGGAAGCGGCGCTGGTCAATGTCCTGTCGCCCGGTGATCGCGTATTGATGTTTGAAACCGGCCATTTCGCGACATTGTGGAAGGCGCTTGCCGAAAAGCTGGGTCTCAAGGCCGAATTTATATCCGGCGATTGGCGCGGCGGTGCGGATCCCGAGCAGATAGAGGCGTATTTGTCCGAGGATAAGACGCATCAGATCAAGGCGATCTGCGTCGTGCACAATGAGACCTCGACCGGGTCGGTGTCCCCGATTGCCGCCGTGCGCAAGGCCATCGATAACGCGGGGCACCCCGCTCTTTTCATGGTGGATACCATATCGGGGCTCGCCTCGCTTGAATACGAGCATGACGCATGGGGCGTGGATGTCACGGTGTCGGGGTCTCAGAAGGGGCTGATGCTGCCGCCGGGCCTGTCCTTCAATGCCGCGAGCGCAAAGGCGATGGCCGCCAACAAAAATGCGAAATTGCAACGGTCCTATTGGGATTGGCACGATATGATCGGGCCAAACAAGACGGGCTACTTTCCTTATACGCCAAACACCAATTTGCTTTATGGGCTGAATGAGGCGGTGGACATGTTGCACGAAGAGGGGCTGGAAAATGTCTTCTTGCGCCATGCGCGACATGGCGCTGCCGCGCGTGCCGCCGTCCGGGCCATGGGGCTTGAGGTGCTGTGCACCAATCAGGGGCAGGAAAGCGGCGTTCTGACCGCAGTTGTCATGCCCGAAGGACACAGCGCAGACGCCTTCAGGGCCTCCGCGCTTGAACATTTCGACATTTCTTTGGGCAACGGTTTGTCCAAGGTCGCCGACAAGGTGTTCCGCATCGGACACTTGGGCGATTTCAACGATCTGATGTTGGTCGCAACATTGGCCGGTGTGGAAATGGGCCTTGGAAAGGCCAACGTGCCCCACAACGCTGGGGGGGTAAGTGCGGCGATGGCGGCACTTGCCAAGGGGGATCAGGCGCACGCGGCTGAGCTCAATTAGGGAATCCAAACTCTGGGAGGAGAATACCATGAAGACGTTTACGAAGTTACTGGCTGCGACAGCCGCGCTGGGGATCGCGTCAGGTGTATCAGCGGCAGAAACCACGATGAAATTCGGACACGTCGGCGCACCGGGATCGTTGTTCGAAGCCACCGTCGATTTCTTTGCCGAATGTTCAAACACGGCATTGGGCGACGCGGTTGAGGTTCAGACTTTCGGATCTTCGCAACTGGGCAAGGACAAGGAGCTTTTGCAAAAACTCAAGCTTGGTCAGGTCGACTTTGCCTTGCCGTCGTCGGTGATGTCGTCGGTTGACGATTCATTCGGTATTTTTGAAATGCCGTATATCATTTCGGACCGTGACCACATGCGCCGTGTGCAGGACGCCATGATGGACAAATTTCAGGCCGCCGCCGAAAGCAACGGTTACTATATCGTCGGGCTTGCCGAAAACGGCTTTCGCCACATCACCAACAATGTCCGTCCGATCAATCTGCCGGCCGATTTGAAGGGCATCAAACTGCGGACGCCAAACGGCGTGTGGCGGCTGAAGATGTTCCAGGAATACGGCGCCAATCCGACGCCAATGGCGTTCTCGGATGTATTTACCGCCTTGCAAACGGGTGTGATCGACGGTCAGGAAAACCCCTATGCGCAAATCGCATCGGCGAAATTCCAGGAAGTTCAGAAATACCTCTCGATCACCGGTCACGTCTATACGCCGGCTTATATACTGGCGTCCAAAAAGCACTTCGACGGGTTGCCCGAAGATGTCCGTGCGGCCCTGACCGACTGCGCAAGCCAGACGCAGGACTTTACCTACGAAAAGGCGGCAGAGCTTGAAGCAAGCCTGTTGAAAGTCATCGAGGACGCCGGGGTCGAAGTGAACACCGCAGACAAGGCGGCGTTCATCGAGGCATCTGCGCCCATCTACAAGCAGTTCGCAGACGAAGTTGAGGGCGGTCAGGAAATGATCGACACCGTTCTGGGGCTTGGCAAATCCGGCTGATCAGCCAGCGGACAGCGGGATGTCCCCCGCTGTCCGATCCCCCGCGTTCATGATCGAAACCGGCCGGTCTCAATGGCTTTGAGAATGGTGAAAGTGACGCATTTTTCCGCCGAAAATACAGGTCCGAAATGGAGCATGCCGCCTTTCCAACTCTGTCGCGTATCAACCGCGGCATGAGTTCGATCCTTGAATGGGTCACCATCGGTCTGATGGTGCTTCTGACGCTGACCGTCACCGCAGCAGTCATTGCGCGGCTGATGGGCCAAAGCTTTTCGTGGTACGACGAAGTCGCGGCAATCATGCTGGCCTGGATCACCTACTACGGCTCTGCTCTTGCGGCGCTGCACCGCCGTCATATCGGGTTTGACACGGTGCTGCTTTCCTTGCCCTACGGTTTTCGTATCGCGGCACTGCTGGCAGGAGAGGCGATCGTTCTGATCTTCTTTCTGCTGATGGCGCGGGCCGGTTTTCAGGTGCTTGAAGTGCTGCAGGGTGACGTGCTGATCTCACTAAGCTGGGTGCCGGTGCAATTTACCCAATCGGTCATTCCGATCGGTGCCATCCTTTTCATGCTGTGCCAAATGCTAAGCCTGCCGGCATATCTGAAACTGACCGCCGCAGGAATTTCGCTGGAACACGCTGATATTGAAGAAGAAGTCGAAGCCGAACTCGACAAGAACAAGGACCGTAGCTGATGCTGATCGCTGCAATCTTTATTGCCATGATCCTGATGATTTGCGTCAACATGCCCATCGCGGTGGCGCTTGCCATGTGCGGTGTGCTTGGTCTGCTGTTCACAGAAGGCACGGACAGCCTCGTTACCATCGCGCTGGATATGTACGATGGGTCGACCAAATTCTCGCTTATTGCGATCCCGATGTTCGTTCTGGCGGGGGCGATCATGAACGCAGGCGGCATCACCGACCGTCTGATCAATTTCGTCACCTCGATCATCGGTTTCATTCGTGGCGGACTGGCGATGGTCAACATCGGCGTCTCGCTGTTTTTCGCGGAAATATCAGGCTCTGCCGTGGCCGACGTCGCGGCAATGGGGTCGATCCTAGTTCCGCAGATGAAGAAACGCGGCTACAGCAAGGAATTTTCGGCTGCGGTCACGTCATCCTCTGCTTCGCTGGCGATCATCATTCCACCCTCCATACCGATGATCCTTTATGCTGCGTCAGCCAATACATCCGTTGAGCAGCTCTTTGTTGCGGGTGTGGTGCCGGGGCTGCTTGGGGCGGCCGGTTTGATGGGGGTCGCTTACCTTTTTGCCAAACGCTATAACTTTCCGACCGAAGCTGCATTCAACCTGCCGCGCGTGCGCGAAACATTCATCGACGCGCTGCCCGCCTTTACGCTGCCCGTCATCATCCTGGGTGGCATCTTTGGCGGCTACGTGACCGCGACCGAAGCGGCGGGTCTGGCAGTGCTTGCGTCGCTGGTCGTGTCTGCCTGGTATCGCCATATTGATATCGCCCACCTGCGTCGCGCGATGCTGGACGGTGGCATCCAGACTGCGGTTGTGATGCTGCTGGTCGCGGCCTCCGTCCTGATGGGCGGGTTTCTGACACGGGCACAGATCCCACAGCAACTGGCCGAAGGCATCTTGTCGATCACCACGCAGCAATGGGCGATCCTGCTGATCCTCAACTTCTTTTTCCTGATCATCGGATTCTTCCTGCATTCGGCGGCTGCGATCATTCTGGTGATCCCGATTGTCATTCCGCTGATCACCGCCGCAGGTATCGACCCGGTTCATTTCGGTCTGGTGGTCACCCTTAATCTGGCCATCGGCCAGCAAACGCCGCCCGTTGCCTCCGTGCTGATCACGGCCTGTTCCGTGGCGCGCGCAAACATCTGGGAAGTGTCCAAGGTCAATATCTGGTTCGTCGGTGTCTTGCTGGCCGTGCTGATGATCTGCACCTATGTGCCCGCAATTCCCATGTTTCTTGTGGAGTATTTTTACCGATGACTTCCGATACACCTGATGTGATCGACGCGGTGCGCGACGGCACGCTGTGGATCACATTCAACCGCCCCCAGTCCCGCAATGCGATGACCTTTGGGATGTATGAACGTCTTGCGATACTATGCAGTGAGGTGCCGACCGATGGCACCGTGCGCGCCATCGTAATTTCAGGCGCGGGCGGCAAGGCCTTTGCGGCTGGCACCGATATGACCCAGTTCCGCGCATTCGAGACCGAACAGGACGCGCTGGACTATGAAGGCCGGATTGACGCCGTGCTGGAGGCGGTTGAGCGGTGCCCGATGCCGACCATTGCCGCCATCAACGGCGCCTGCACCGGCGGGGGCGGTTCCATTGCGGCCGCCTGTGACATTCGCATCGCATCAGCCAGCCTGAAATACGGCTTTCCCATTGCACGCACCTTGGGCAATTGTCTGGCGGCGGCAAACCTTGCGCGGCTGTCGGACCTGATCGGGGCCGGACGCGTGCGCGAGATGATCTTTACCGCCAGACTGATGGGCGCGGACGAGGCGCTGGCCACCGGACTGGTCAGTGAAGTTTTGCCCGATGAAACCGCGTTGATGGCCCGTGCGACAGAATTGGCGGACCTGGTAGGGTCAATGGCGCCACTGACCCTGCGCGCCACCAAAGAAGCGATGCGCCGCACCCGTGCGGCCACCCGGATCGACGATTCCGATCTGATCACATCGTGCTACATGAGCGATGATTTCCGGGTCGGCATGGAAGCATTTCTTGCCAAGCAAAAACCTGAGTGGAGCGGCAAATGACACCATCCACAGGTCCACTGAAAGGGATGCGGGTCATTGAGCTTGCCCATATCATGGCGGGTCCGGTTTGCGGGCTGATGCTTGCCGATATGGGGGCGGATGTCATCAAAGTGGAAAAACCGACCGGCGATGACAGCCGCCGTTTTGTCCCGCCTGACATCAACGGGGAATCTGCTGCCTATATGATGATGAACCGCAACAAGCGCGGCATCGCACTTAACCTCAAGGACCCCGCGGCGGTTGAGGTACTGTACAAATTGCTGATGAACGCAGACGTCGTCATCGAAAACTATCGCAAGGGCGCGATGGAGCGGCTTGGGCTGGGGTACGACGAGTTGGCCAAGCTTAATCCGCGCCTGATCTATTGCGAGATTTCGGGCTTTGGGCGCACGGGCCCCTATGCGGAACGTGGCGGTTTCGATCTGATTGCGCAGGGCATGTCGGGGCTGATGTCAATCACCGGGGAGGGGCCGGGGCGCCCGCCGGTCAAAGTGGCGGCACCGATTTCCGATATCAATGCGGGCATACTGGCCGCTATGGGCATTTCAGCGGCCTATGCCCATATGCTGAAAACCGGGATCGGTCAAAAGGTGGATACCTCGCTGTTCGAGGCCGCCATCGTGCAGACGTACTGGCAATCCGCAATCGCATTTGCCACCGGGGCCGCGCCGGAACCGCTTGGCTCGGCGCATCCGCTCAACGCACCCTACCAGTCATTCAAGACGCGCGATGGATGGATCAACGTTGGTGCGGCAAACCAAAGCAATTGGTTGCGGTTTCTGGACGTTATAGGCGCGCCGGAGCTGAACGATGATCCATTGTTTTCATCAAACCTCGGACGCATACGGAATCTGCCGAAACTGGTTGCGATCCTGGATGGTTACATGATCCGCGACACGACCGAAAACTGGCTGGTCCGCATGGAAGAGGCAAAGCTGCCTGCCGGGCCGGTCAACGACATATTGCAG
>JAGXHC010000155.1 GCA_024636405.1 Sulfitobacter sp.
AAGAAAGGCCGCAGCGTTCACCGCTGCGGCCTTTCTTTGTCTCAATCCTCAGCCCCCGGTAGCGGTGGGGGGCGTCGCTGATTACTCGGTGATCTTCGACACAACACCGGCACCAACGGTACGGCCGCCTTCGCGGATGGCGAAACGCAGGCCCTGCTCCATCGCGATCGGTGCGATCAACTCGACGCCGAAGGACACGTTGTCGCCCGGCATGACCATCTCCGTGCCTTCAGCCAGCTGAACCGTGCCGGTCACATCCGTGGTGCGGAAGTAGAACTGCGGGCGGTAGTTGGCGAAGAACGGCGTGTGACGGCCACCCTCATCCTTGGTCAGGATATAGGCTTCGGCCTCGAACTTGGTGTGCGGCTTCACCGAACCGGGCTTGCACAGCACCTGCCCGCGCTCAACGCCTTCACGCTCAACGCCGCGCAGCAGCGCGCCGATGTTGTCGCCCGCTTCACCACGGTCCAGCAGTTTGCGGAACATTTCCACGCCCGTGCAGGTCGTCTTTTTGGTGTCGCGGATGCCCACGATCTCGATCTCGTCGCCGACGTTGATCACGCCACGCTCGATCCGACCGGTCACAACCGTGCCACGGCCAGAAATCGAGAACACGTCCTCGACCGGCATCAGGAACGGCTGGTCAATCGCACGCGCAGGGGTCGGGATCCATTCGTCCACGGCCTTCATCAGCGCGCGGATCGAGGTTTCGCCGATTTCGGGCTGCGTGCCGTTCATCGCATGCAAAGCAGAGCCGGGCACGACGGGAATGTCGTCGCCGTTGTACTCGTACTTCGACAGAAGCTCGCGGATTTCCATCTCGACCAGTTCCAGCAGTTCTTCGTCGTCGACCTGATCCACCTTGTTCATGTAGACAACCATCTCGGGAATGCCCACCTGACGGCCCAGCAGAATATGCTCGCGCGTTTGCGGCATCGGGCCGTCAGCGGCGTTCACAACCAGGATCGCGCCGTCCATCTGCGCCGCACCGGTGATCATGTTCTTGACGTAGTCGGCGTGGCCGGGGCAATCGACGTGCGCATAGTGACGCGCCTCGGTCTCGTATTCCACGTGCGCCGTCGAGATCGTGATCCCGCGGGCCTTCTCTTCGGGCGCGCCGTCGATCTGGTCATACGCCTTGAAGTCGCCAAAATACTTCGTGATCGCCGCTGTCAGCGTCGTCTTGCCATGGTCAACGTGACCAATCGTGCCGATGTTCACGTGCGGTTTATTGCGTTCAAACTTTGCCTTGCCCATGGGGTCGCCCTTTGCATTGGGGGGCCCTTATCGGACCCGATCCTTGTATGGCGGGCGATGTATTGGGTCTGGGCGGTAAAATCAAGCACCAGTTGATCAATACATCCCTGCCGCAGTACACGCTGCGCCAGACACATCCAGATCCAGCGTGCCAGTGACAACGTGCGCGGTTATCTGGCCGGTGCCGGGACGCCGGTGACCTTCTTGTTCGCTTCGGCGGCGGCGGCAGCAACGGGATCAACGCCATTGAACCAGCCGTTTTCCTTGTTCTGCTGGACCAGGAATATCTCGATCGACTTTGCCACGTTCTGGCTCAGGTTCTTAAGCTGCTCCTCTGCCGATTTGGTATAGCCGGAGCCCACAATGGGACCTTGGTCAAAGGATTCCAGCACTGTGATCTGGTGCGGCTTCGGTGTCAGTTTAAGGTTACGCGCATCGTCATAGACCGTCAGATTTATGATCAGGATGGACTTGGGCGCAAACACCAACGGGATGCCCGGCTGTGCAAGGACGTAACCTTCGATGCTCATCCCGAAATGATAGGCGCGCGATCCGTCGTAGCGGTCGAACCGTTCTGCTACCGCATCCGTCAATGCCTTGGTCAGCGCCTGTTCGCTGACCTCGCGGCTGAGCGGGCCTTTGACCGCTTTGGGCGCGACCGCGATGTTATGCACAAGGTTGAAATCGCCCAACGGCACCGGCGCCTTATTTAGATCGGCGGCCCCATTGCACGCGACCAGCAACGTGGCGCTCATCAAAGCGGCGATAATACGGATCATTGCGGTGCCTCCCATCGGCGATAACTTCGAAACGCGATACCTCATGGGTCCGAAAGGTGCAATCATTTGCCACGTTGCCCTGCTGGCGGGTCGTTCCTATCTATTGAACCAGCCCAAAAGGAGCCCGCCCATGAGCCGTCCTGCAGCAACGCCAGTGCGTGTCCCGCTGGTGACCGAACCCTGGGGTATCCTAAAAAGCCTTCGGATGGCGCGCCGCAACGTGCTTAGCATCATCCCCGACATCGCGACGAAACAGCCTATGGTGTCCGGCAAGACCGGCAAACGGTGGCACATGGTCATGGACCCGACGGCAATCCGGCACATCCTGCTGGACAAGCTGGACGATTATCCCAAGTCCACGGTGACGAAAAATCTGCTGAAACCCGCCATCGGCGAATCGCTGTTCATAGCAGAAGGTGCACATTGGCGCTGGCAACGGCGCGCGGCGGCCCCTGTGTTCTCACATCGTAACATGCTGAATTTATCGCCGATCATGACGGCAGCTGCGGAACGGGCAGCGGACCGGATTGCTGCGGCGGGGCCGCGGGCCGTGAACCTTCTGGACGAAATGGTAACGACCACGTTCGATGTCATCTCGGATGTGACATTCTCGGGAGGCGATACTTTTGACCGTGATGCCGTCCACGGTGCAATTGACGATTATATTGCAGAGGCAGGCAAAATCAGCCTGTTCGATATCCTCGGCTTTCCGGATTGGGTGCCGCGTCCGGGCCGTGTCATGTCAGGCAAGGCGTTGAAAGAAATGAAGGCAATGGCCGATGGTGCCATCGACGCGCGGGCCGCGCGCGGGCAGGACGGTGTACCGGATCTGCTTGATCTGCTTCTTGAAGGCGTTGACCCGAAAACCGACCGGCGGATGACGACAGCGGAACTGCGCGACAACCTGCTTACTTTCATCGTTGCGGGCCATGAGACGACGGCGCTGACGTTGGCTTGGTCCATGTATCTGGTCGCTTTTGATCCACAAGTGCAGGACCGCGCCCGTGCCGAGGCGCAAAATGTGCTGCAGGGCCGCGCGGCCACGGGCGACGACGTCGAGAACCTGCCCTTTATCCGGCAGATTATTGACGAGGCGTTGCGCCTGTATCCACCTGCGGGGATCATTTCGCGCACGGCGCAGAAGAACGACACCCTATGCGGCCGGGCGATCCGGCCCGGCGATACCGTAATGATCCCGATCTATGCGCTGGGGCGCAATCATTTGCTGTGGGATGAACCGGACGCGTTTCGCCCTGATCGATTCGCAGATCGCAAGGCGATTGACCGTTATGCCTATCTGCCCTTCGGAGACGGTCCGCGCATCTGCATCGGTGCGTCCTTCGCCTTGCAGGAAGCGGTGATCATTCTTGCAACGCTCCTTTCGCGGTTCAGGTTTTCGCCCGTCAAAGGCAAGGACCCGGAACCTGTGATGATCCTGACCCTGCGCCCGGTGGGTGGGGTCTGGTTAACAGCCGAGCCGGTCTGAAACTCGCGGCACGGCATGCAATATTCTGCCAGAATGGAATTATCTCTTTGACGGGGAATCGTACCCGGTATAATTCTGACTAAAATAATCAGGTAAAGGTTTACGCGCATGTCGACACGTATTGTCACCCCAAAACGCTGGCAGACCCTCGTTGCTGTGGGAACGGCAGCAAGCATTGCTCAGGCGATGCCGCTGATCGCCCAAACCACTCATCAGCACGCCCAGGTGTGGCTCGCCCAAGCCAGCGGTGAAGCAGGAGAGTCGGGCGAAGGTGGCGAAAGCGGCGGTATAGAGCAACACTCGGATACCGTGGCGCTTCTGACCGGGCTAAGCCTGATCGAGGGTCACCTTCGTGCCGGTATCGCTCTTTACCGCGCAGGCGCGGCCGATATGGCCAAAACACACATGAAACACCCCAAGGCCGAGATTTATACTGATCTAGAGCCGCTGCTGGGTGACGACGGATTCGCGCCCGAGCTTGCAACCCTGGCAGAAGCTGTCGAAGGCGGAAGCGACGTTGCGACGGCAGATGCAGCGTTTGATGCAGTGTTGGAAAAGATTGTCTACGCCCGCAGCGAAAACCACGCCTCGCCGCGCGCCTTGTTCGATGCGATGATGGCAACAATGAGGGTTGCAGCTGACGAATACGCGATTGGTGTAACCGATGGTGCGATTTCCAATATGCACGAATATCAAGACGCCTGGGGCTTTGCCCATGCCACCCGTGAGCTCGCGCAGAGCTTGACCACGAGCGACGACGCAACCGTTGCAGCGGCGGCGCAGAAGACACTTGTCGCATTGGCCGAAACAGAAGCGGTTTTTGACGGCATTGCGCCCGAGGGTACGTTGAACGGTGATGCATCCGCGCTTTACGGGGCGGCGGCGCGGATAGAACTTGCCGCTTTGTCGGTGAAGTAGCCATGTTCATGGTCATTGCCGATGTGTTGAGCCAAGCAGAAGTTGCCGCCATCAGGGCCGAAGCGGGCACGCTTGAATTTGGCGATGGCCGCGCCTCAGCAGGCAAACTCGCCGCGCAGGTCAAGGCCAATGATCAGGCGTTGCCATCCCCGGCGCTGGAGGCGATCCGCACAAAGGTGAACGTAGCATTGCAGCGAGACACTTTTTTTGCGTCTGCGGCCCGGCCCCGTCACCTGACACCGCTGATCCTGTCGCGTTACCGTGAGGGTCAGACCTATGGCAGTCACGTGGACGACGCGTTGATGCGCGGGCTGCGAACGGATTTGTCTTTTACCCTCTTTTTGTCCGAGCCGGAGACGTATAGCGGTGGCGCGCTGGTGATCGAAGACGCGCTGGAGGCGCGGGCGTTCCGGCTCAGGGCGGGGGATCTGCTGCTTTATCCGTCGACCACGTTGCATCATGTCTCTGCCGTGACCGAAGGTGTGCGGCTGGCCCTTGTGGGCTGGGTGCAAAGCTGGGTCAGAAGCGCCGAACGCCGCGAAATACTGTTTGATCTTGACCGCAGCATTGACGCGTTGTTCGACAGTTCGGGCAAGACCGAGGTCGTTGACCGGCTGACGAAGACCCGGTCAAATCTGCTGCGGCTCTGGGCGGAAACCTGACCCGTTGTTAGTGGCAGATTGTTAGCGGCAGATTGCCTGAAGATCCGCCCATTGCCGATCTGTCAAAACCGGCGTGTAGGACATCGCAGGGTTCACGGCGGCATTGGCTGCCTCTATGCGGGCTGAGAGCGACGGATGGCTTAGAAAATGCGCCACCACACCAGTGCTGTCGCCACCCGCCTTGCGCATGTTTGCAAACATATCGCCCAACGCACCGGGGCTGATGCCCGCCTGCGCCAAGGCGCCGTGCGCGAACGCGTCTGCGCCCGTTTCTGCCGCTTGTGAATACTGCGCGCTGATCAGGCGCTCTGTCAGGAACAACACCGCCGCCCCGCCCGCGAAATCACCAAAAAGCAACCCCAGCACCCCGATTGATCCAGCCGAGCGCAATGCATGCCGTGTGGGATCACGGCCCATGACGTGGCCCGCCTCATGGGCCAGCACGGCGGCCACCTCATCGGGGGTTTCTGCCGCGTCGATAAGACCGCGAAACAGGACCACAAATCCACCCGGCAATGCAAAGGCGTTGATCATATCGTGATCAAGCACCGATACCGTGATGTCCTGCCGAAAATCCCCATCGCCGCTGAGCGCGGTTACGATCCGGTCCAGTGCTGCACGGCCGGCAGGTGCCTCGCAGACTGCCAACGGATTCAATCCGGTCTCATCCAGCGCTTCACGGATATGCCCGAACGTGGCCTCACCCAGCGCACGTTCGCCTGCCGCCGGAATAAAAGTGGCCAGACTGTCTGCCAACAAAGGCACCAACACAAAAATCTGCAACGCCACGGCCCCAACCGCCGCCACAGCCCATGCGGCCAGCCGTCCGCGCCCCGCAGGCGCCGGGGCTTGTGCCAATTGGGGAAACTCGCGAAGCACAAATTCATTTGCCAGCACCAGCCGGGCCAATGGATCCCCCTCCCGGCGGACAACACGCAGATCGCTGCCTGTCTGATCGGGCAGAAGCCTGATCTCACGCACTGGCCAGTTTAGCGCGCTGCCATCTTCAAGCCGCATCTCAAGCATGCCGTCCGGCGCGTTGACATCAAGCGACAGAAGCGATTTCGCCACCGGATGATCGCCATCGAAATAGCTGCTGCCGTCAGACCGGTAACTTTTGGGATACCCTTGCCCGGTCATATCGCCGCCCCCAGATCAAGCGCTTCGGCAAAGCCTTCGGCCTCGGCAAACGCGTCACGGTCCCGCTGGCTGATGCTGCCCAAGCCTTGCGCATCCGGCAAGGTTGTCGTGCGCGCCAGGTGCCGCATCAGCGGAAAGGTCACGAAGGTGTTGTGCAGCACGCCCCACATCAAGAAAACGCTCAGGTACATGATCCCCAGCAGCACCAGCGCCACCCAGCGCGGGAGCCCCCCAAGCGCGGTTTGCCCGGCCATTTGCGGATCAAGAAACATGCCATAGCCAAACATGGCCGCCCCGGCGATGATCATGATGCCTACGCCCAAAACCAATGCAAGATACGCGATAAAATTTCCCAATGCGTAAATGAACATGACGCGCGGCCCACTGAGCCGCGACGCGATGGCTATACCGTCGGCGGTCTTGTGATTGGCCATGATCCGCTTGGATACCCAACGATAATGCACCGCGCCATAGATCAGTCCCGATATGCAAAGCGGCACCAGCCACAGCCGTTGCGGATTATGCCAATCAATGATTGCCGCCCCCCCTTCCACCAGATCGTCAAGATTGCGCAAGATACTCGCCATATCCGCCCCACCTACAAATACCGGCGCAAGCCACAGCAACCACATCGCCACCCCGGCAGAGGCCAGCAGCGCCAAGGCGATCGGCACTGCCGCACGGTAGAGCATTTGCCAACGCCCCCCTTGATGCAGCCGGGCCGAGCCAAACACTGTCCGGTCAGTGCGGTATTTCTCAAGGCTGAATGTCATGCGGGGCCACAGCACGCCAAGGCTTAGGATCGTGACCGTCCAATGCACCAGCGCACGTCCGGCGTAACCCCAGGCACCCTTTTCCAGCCCAAAGCGCACACCACGCCACCGGGTCCGCGCCAGCACGTACCGCCGCGCCCGGTAGCGCGCATAAAACCACAGCGGGATAATGCCTGCGAAACTGGTCAAATAGCCAATCCAGGAGGAATTGAAGATCGAAAAGCTGATGAACATCAACAGCAGGTTCACGATCCCTATATAAAAGGTCAGTATCACGACTGCGATGAAAAACCCCAAAAGCTTTTCCCAAGGATCGCCGACATATTCCATCGGATGCCCCCCCGGCCGTATCGCGGACCAGTACCAGCGGCGCAGACGTGTCTTCATCCAGAATCGATAGAAACCCAGTGTGAGGATCGTCATGAACCCGGTTTTAAGCGCCAGCCAAAACAGCGCGCTGCGCCGGCCGACAAAGCCTACTTCAATCCCCGTCATCGGTGGCGACCGGAACGGTTCGGGTCTGGCGGCGCCTTGCCAGGGACCGGGGTCTGTGGCGGCCTGCGTCATTGCGCGGCGCGCAGGTCAGGTAAAGCGATTGTCACGTGGAAATCCGCGCGGCGCCATGCGCCCGGCACTGGCGCGTTTGCCTTCCCATTCACCCAGATCGGTTTCGGTTCGGGTGCGTCCCGCAGGATCAAGCCAGATCAACCCCGCCGCACGATCAAACGTGGTGGCATCAGACATGCCTCCGTCCTTGTATTTCTGCAAGCGCACGCCTTTACCGCGACCCATTTCCGGCAGTTCCGCCAAATCAAAGACCAAAACCTTGCGATTTTCACCCACCGTCGCGACGGAATCGCCCGTTACCGGGCGACAGACCAGTGCGGACACGTCGCCGCGCACATTCAACACTTGCCTGCCGCTGCGTGTCTGGGCGACAACGTCATCCTCGGGCACGATAAACCCATCACCCGCACTGGACGCGACCAGCAATCGCCGCCTCGGCTGGTGGATGAACAGATCGACAATCCGCGCCTCGTTCGGCAAATCGACCATCAGGCGTAGCGGTTCACCCATGCCGCGCCCGCCGGGCAGGCTGGCCGCGGAAATTGTGTAAAATCGCCCATTTGACCCAAAAACCAGCAAACGGTCCGTGGTCTCTGCATGAAAGATGAACCGCGGCTTGTCACCATCTTTGAATTTTAGCTCGCGGTTCAGGTCGATGTGGCCCGTCATCGCGCGAATCCAGCCCATTTCGCTGCACACCACGGTAATCGGCTCTCGGTCGATCATCATCTCGATGGGGACGTCTTCGACTTCTCCGGCGACAGCAAAGGACGTCAGGCGCTGGCCACGGTTGACGCCGTCGATAACCCAATCCTTGCCGAACTTTTTCTTGGTTTCGCGCAATTGGTCCGCGATAGATGCCCATTGCAGTGCTTCGCTTTCCAGCAAATCCTCAAGGCCTGCGCGCTCTTCCATCAGGGCGGATTGTTCGCGCAGCAGTTCCAGTTCCTCAAGCCTGCGCAATGACCGCAGACGCATGTTGAGAATGGCGTCGGCCTGAATTTCGCTCAGCGAAATTTCGTCTGTCGGCGCGGGTGGCACATAATCCGCCTCATCACGCGCACGGACATGTGGTTTGCCCCAATCCTCGGCCATCAGCGCGGCCTTTGGGTCCTCATCATACCGAATGATATCGATTACCCTGTCGAGATTCAGAAAGGCGACAATGAACCCTTCGAGCACTTCAAGGCGGTGGTCGATCTTCTCCATCCGGTGCAGAGACCGGCGCTGCAACACCTCACGGCGGTGATCCAGAAAAGCGCGCAGCACCTCCTTCATCGAACAGACCTTGGGCGTCAGCCCATCGATCAACACGTTCATGTTAAGCGAAAACCGGACTTCCAGGTCAGAGTTGCGAAACAGCATGCCCATAAGGACATCAGCGTCCACCGACCGCGAACGCGGTTCGATGATCAGGCGCACATCTTCCGCACTTTCATCGCGCACATCGCCAAGTATCGGGATCTTCTTAATCTGTATCAGTTCCGCAATCTTTTCGATCAGTCGGGATTTCTGAACTTGATAGGGAATTTCAGTTACAACGATCTGCCATTGACCCCGGCCCAGATCCTCAACCGCCCAGCGGCACCGCAGCCGGAACGACCCGCGCCCGGTGCGATAAGCATTGGCGATATTCTCGGGCGGCTCGACCAGCACCCCGCCAGTGGGAAAATCCGGGCCGGGGACGTAATTCAAAAGCGTGTCATCGCGGGCGTCCGGCGTTTTGATCAGATGAATGCAGGCATCGCAAAGCTCAGCAATGTTGTGGGGTGGGATATTGGTGGCCATGCCCACCGCAATGCCCGACGATCCGTTGGCCAGCAGGTTGGGAAACTGCGCCGGAAGCACCACGGGCTCTGTCAGCGTGCCGTCATAATTCTCCCGGAAATCGACGGCGTTCTCATTCAGCCCTTCCAGCATTGCTTCGGCGACGGCGGTCATGCGCGCTTCTGTATAGCGCGAGGCGGCGGGATTATCGCCGTCGATGTTGCCGAAGTTGCCCTGCCCGTCCACCAGCGGATAGCGGACGTTGAAATCCTGCGCGAGACGCGCCATCGCGTCATAAATCGCCGCATCGCCGTGGGGGTGGTAGTTGCCCATCACATCGCCGCTGATCTTTGCAGATTTGCGGAATCCACCATTTGACGCCAACCGCAACTCGCGCATCGCAAAAAGGATGCGGCGGTGCACCGGCTTCAGCCCGTCACGGGCATCCGGAAGGGCGCGGTGCATGATCGTAGACAGCGCATAGGTCAAATATCGATCCCCCAACGCGCGGCGCAGGGGCTCCGATACATCATGGGGATTGGACTTGGGTGGATCGGTTAGGTCTGACATGCAGGCTGTGTAGCCAAGCGTGCCCTGTGCGGCAAGCGCCCGATTGCCGTGCTGGATCGTACGCACCGTGCAGGCCAGGCACACATCAATATTGGATGTGCGGTCTGGTGAGGCAGTTTTTTGAAATTCACCCTGCCGGAAGCGCCGCAAATTTGATATTGAACCAACAGAGGCACTTGTGCGTTACGCTTCTGACAGGAACGTGAGCGGAGCAGTACCATGAAAAAATTAATTCTATTCTCTTTTGGCTTTATGGGCTGGGTTTTTTACGTGATGAGCGGCGGAGCCGATTTTCAGCCCGCCAGCGTTCGAGCGACGGCGCAGACTTCTGAACAAGTCGAACAAAAGACCCTTGATGACGTCTCAGAAGTTGTCGTTGCCGATCTGTCTCAATCGTCGACAGCACCTAAATCCGCGTTTGCAGATACAAATCTGGCACTGCGTGATGATGACGTAACACGTGTCGCACTGAACCTGACCACATTGCGCGATCCGTCAAATCAAAGCGAAACAACCGCACTTGAGCCGCAACCTGCTGCACTGGATCGGACTGATCTGAATGCCGTGCCGGTTAACGCAGGCTACACGACCGCAAGCGCGGACACCCCGGCCATCATTCCAAGCCTGATTGTCTCTGGCGACGCTGGTGCCAACCAACAGACTGTTTCTTCCAACGTTGGCTACGGCGACATTCGCATCGTAACCGGGACACGTGTCAACGTCCGCGGCGGACCGGGCACGAACTACGGCGTGGTCACCAAATTGGGCGCAGGCGATTCAGTGGAAATCATCGAAGATGACGGACAGGGTTGGGTCAAGATGCGCCCGGTTGATGGTGGTCCCGAAGGCTGGATGGCCGATTTCCTGCTGGTCAACGGCTAAACTGATTGCCAAAGCCGTTGTCGCGATCCAAGTAAGGCCTCCAACATGGGGGCCTTTTTAATGTCTGAACGTACCATCCTGATCACTGGCTGTTCGTCCGGTATCGGCCTTGCCGCCGCGTATGGTTTGCGCAGTCGCGGTTGGCGGGTCTTTGCGACCTGCAAACAGGAAAAGGACTGCGAAAGATTGCGTGCCGAGGGCTTTGACAGTCAGCAGCTTGATTACACAGACGAAAACAGCATCAGCGCCGCACTGCTTCAGGTGCTGGACGCCACGGGCGGCACGTTGGACGCGCTGTTCAACAACGGTGCTCACGCAACCCCCGGTGCGGTCGAGGATTTGCCCACCGCCGCACTGCGCGAAATATTCGAGTCAAACTTCTTTGGTTGGCACAGCTTGACCCGCGCGGTGCTGCCAGTAATGCGCAAACAGGGTCATGGACGCATCGTGCAATGTTCCTCTGTGCTGGGACTGGTAACAATGCCTTGGCGTGGGGCCTACAACAGCACGAAATTTGCGTTGGAAGGTCTGACAGATACCCTCCGAATCGAGATGCGCGATACAAATATTAAACTCGTTCTGATCGAGCCGGGGCCGGTCACTTCAAAAATCAGGGTCAACTCGATTCCGCACTTTGAGCGCTGGATCGATTGGAAAGCATCGCCCCGCGCGGCCCAATACGAAGAAAAGCTGCGCAAGCGGCTGTACCAAAGCCGTGACAAACCAGACATGTTTGAACAGCCGCCCGAAGCTGTTGTGAAACGGCTGATCCACGCGGTTGAATCGTCGCGGCCGAAGTCCCGCTAATATGTGACAAAACCGACCTATCTCATGGGGTTCCTGCGCCGCATCCTGCCGACCAGTGCGCTTGACTGGGTGTTGAGCCGATGAAAACTGTTGTAGGACGGTCTTGTCCAGCTACATGACTGGGCAGCGCAAAAGGAAAACGCCATGGCCGACCCGCTTTTTATTATCGTCCTGATCGCCGTCGCGGCAGTGGTCGTCGTTCTGATGTTCGGCATCGGCGGGTTTGCAACAGGCGGCGGGTTCAACAAACGCAACGCGAACAAGCTGATGCGGTGGCGCATCATCACCCAGTTTATCGCCGTTCTGTTGATCCTGCTTTACGTCTATCTGCGAAAGGACGCTGGCTGATGGTTGTTTTGAACAAGATCTACACCCGTACCGGGGATGCAGGCACCACCGCGCTTGGCAACGGGAAACGTGTGGCTAAATATGATGCACGTGTAGAGGCTTACGGCACAAGCGATGAACTGAACTGTTTCGTTGGCGTTGCGCGGCTTGAAGCCGAGGACGAAACCGACCTCGCGCTTTCGCGTATCCAGAATGACCTTTTTGATCTGGGTGCGGACCTGTGCCGACCGGACATGGCGGCAGACAAAGACGCGGAATATCCGCCGTTGCGCATGACCTCCGATCAGGTGGACCGGTTGGAGCGTGAGATTGACGTGATGAACGCAGATCTAGAACCGCTGCGCAGTTTCATTCTACCCGGAGGTCGGGCGTTGGCGGCGCATCTGCATGTCTGCCGCACGGTTGCACGCCGCGCAGAGCGTCTGGCGGTGGTGCTGTCGGAGGCTGAGACGATCAATCCCGTGGCGGTGAAATATCTCAACCGGCTGAGCGACTGGTTTTTCGTAGCCGCGCGCATGGCCAATAACGGTGGCGTTGATGATGTGCTTTGGGTTCCGGGCGCGAACCGTTGAACCTGCTGAGCACAAAGGGCTCCTGTCGGCAGAAGCAGGCATTTGGCGGCGACAGAACCAAACAATCGCGCAGACGCGGCGTCCAAGATGCCGCATTTGCCGATTTTGGCCTGTCTTGCAGCGCCGGGCTTCGTTAAACCCTGACGGGAGAGTGAAGAAGACCGGCCCGAAAGGGTCCGCGTCATAAACCGAGGAGAGAGAACGCCCATGAAGGTACTGGTGCCTGTCAAACGCGTGATCGACTACAACGTGAAAGTGCGCGTCAAAGCGGACGGATCGGGTGTTGATCTCGCCAATGTGAAAATGTCGATGAACCCATTTGACGAAATTTCCGTCGAACAGGCCATACGTCTGAAGGAATCCGGGCAGGCCGATGAGGTCGTTGTGGTTTCCATCGGAGTGAAGCAGGCCCAGGAAACCCTGCGCACGGCGCTGGCCATGGGCGCGGACCGCGCGATCCTTGTTGTTGCCACAGATGACGTTCACAAAGACATCGAACCGCTCGCCGTTGCCAAGATCCTCAAGGCGATTGTGGATGAGGAAAAGCCGGGTCTGGTGCTTTGCGGGAAACAGGCGATCGACAACGACATGAATGCCACCGGTCAGATGTTGGCGGCGTTGCTGGGTTGGTCGCAGGCCACGTTCGCGTCTAAAGTCGAGATTGACGGCGATCATGCATCGGTCACGCGTGAAGTGGACGGCGGTTTGCAAACCATCAAGGTCAAGATGCCAACAGTCGTAACCGTCGATCTGCGCCTGAACGAGCCGCGCTATGCTTCGTTGCCCAATATAATGAAGGCGAAAAAGAAGCCGCTGGATGAAAAGTCGCCCGAAGATTATGGCGTCGACGTCACCAACCGACTTGAGATCGTGAAAACGGTCGAACCTGAGGCGCGCGCCGCAGGGATCAAGGTGGGTTCGGTTGACGAACTGGTGGCGAAACTCAAAGAAGTGGGGGCTGTATAATGGCTGTTCTTCTCCTTGCAGAAGTGACCGATGGTGAACTGGCGATGGATGCCACCGCCAAGGCTGTGACCGCTGCGCAGAAATTGGGCGACGTAACCGCGCTTTGTTGTGGCGCCCATGCTGCGGCGGCCGGCGAAAGCGCTTCCAAGATTTCCGGCGTAAGCAAAGTTTTGGTGGCCGAAGATCCCTCCTTGGGTCATCGACTGGCAGAAGCGACTGCGGCGTTGATCGTGTCGCTTGCTGGTGATTACGACCACATCGTAGCGCCGGCAACAACGGACGCCAAAAATGTGATGCCCCGTGTTGCGGCATTGCTGGACGTGATGATCATCTCCGACGCTTCCGGCGTTGTGGATGGTGACACGTTTGAGCGCCCGATCTATGCCGGCAACGCGGTGCAAACAGTCAAATCAAAGGACGCGAAAAAGGTCATCACCTTCCGCACGTCTACCTTTGATGCCGCCGGGGATGGCGGTTCCGCCCCCATTGAGACGATTGGCGCTGTTGAAAATCCTGGCCTGTCCGAATGGATCGAAGACAAGGTTGCCGCAAGCGATCGTCCTGAGTTGACGTCGGCTGGCGTTGTTGTCTCTGGGGGCCGCGGCGTTGGTTCCGAAGATGACTTCGCCCTGATCGAGAAACTGGCCGACAAACTGGGTGCCGCCGTCGGCGCATCCCGCGCCGCTGTCGACAGTGGCTATGCGCCTAACGATTGGCAGGTTGGCCAAACCGGCAAAGTTGTGGCGCCTGATCTGTACGTGGCTGTGGGCATTTCCGGTGCGATTCAACACCTTGCCGGCATGAAGGACAGCAAGATCATCGTCGCGATCAACAAGGACGAAGAGGCGCCTATTTTTCAGGTGGCCGATTTCGGCCTTGTGGCCGACCTGTTCGAGGCTGTGCCGGAATTGATCGAAAAACTCTGATCCGGCGCAGTCTCATCTGAAGCAATCGATATGGCCCGCCGCCACAGGCGGGCCATTTTCATGTCAACGCATGGCTCGGATCGTGGCGATCACCGCATCGGCTGCTTCGCGGTGCAGACCAGGGCCCATAATTTCCGCAGCGACCATCTCCTCCATCTGGGAAAAGATCATACCGTCGGTTCCCGCGGCCATAGCTTCGTCCGATGCCACGACTTCGATTGTCGCTGTGGCGTGCTCGCTGATATCGTCCAGCATTTCGCGGGTGATAAACAACGGATCAGGGCCCAACCCTTCTTCATCGCGTTTCGCATTGTCAAAAGGCGCATGATCGGCCAGCCAAAGCAACACTACCTTACCCCGTATCTGCCCCAGTATCAGCCGCATGCGCGCCAGCCACGCCTGTTGAAGTTCATGTCTTACGGCGGCAAAACGCTCCGGCGAGACCCGCTGAAGCTGGGTCAACATATGCTTCGTAAAATGAAACGCAGAAAAATCAACCTCCCGAAAGATGGTGCTGAGCAGCATTGATGGCGCCACGAAGCGGTCATTGCGGCGCGGATGCACAGTGTAGAACCGGTTGGTCATGTTCTGTGCGCCGACGATCTGGATCACTGCAATATCCGCTGCCGAAGCGGCGCGAAGCACAAATGGATCGTGCGCAAACGCGTCAATCCCTGCGTTTGGCTGTCCGAAATTCACGCAAGGCTTTCCGACAGCCTCCTCCACCAGTGCCGGAAATGGGGTTTCAATGAACCTTCCATACGTTTCTGTGCCACCCAGAAACGCAAAGTGCGGTCGTTCAAGATTGCGCCGCGGTCCGCGAAACAAGAGTTTCGACGTCCCATAACGGCACGGCAAATAGTCAAGGGCCCCCGGCCCCAGCACATCATAGGTCATACACCCACCTTTTTTAACTCACCCACGGAGAACATCGCAGCACCGATTTGCGATTCTCTTAACGGTGCCATTTGCCGCAATATTTACCGATCCCGTCCCCTTGCGGCGGCCCCCCCCCGCGCCCTATTGTGACACAGCAGCAGCAAGGGACACCGCATGGACATCCAGACAATCGGCATCGTGGGCGCAGGCCAGATGGGCAACGGGATTGCGCATGTTATGGCGCTTGCCGGCTATGATGTGTTGGTGAATGACGTCAGCGCCGAGGCCCTGGAAAAGGGATTGGAGACGATTACCGGTAACCTTGACCGCCAGGTCAGCCGCGAAAAGATCACCCAGGATGACCGCGACGGTGCCTTGGCCCGTATCAAGACCACGCAAAAGCTGGCAGAGTTGGGCCAGTGTGATCTTGTCATTGAATCCGCAACCGAACGTGAAACTGTCAAACAGGCCATTTTCGAAGACCTGCTACCCCATTTGAAACCCGAAACAATTCTGACGTCCAATACCTCTTCGATCTCCATCACACGTTTGGCCAGCCGTACGGATCGGCCCGAAAAGTTCATGGGCTTTCACTTTATGAATCCGGTGCCGGTGATGCAACTGGTTGAGCTTATACGCGGAATCGCGACGGATGAGCCAACCTTCAAGGCATGTAAGGCTGTCGTGGATCGACTGGGCAAAACCGCTGCAAGCGCCGAAGATTTCCCGGCATTCATCGTTAACCGCATTCTGATGCCGATGATCAACGAAGCGGTCTATACGCTTTATGAAGGTGTCGGGAATGTGCAGTCGATCGACAATTCAATGAAACTGGGCGCGAACCATCCGATGGGACCGTTGGAACTGGCGGATTTTATCGGGTTGGACACCTGCCTGGCCATTATGAACGTACTGCACGACGGTCTGGCAGATACCAAATACCGGCCCTGCCCTCTGCTTACCAAGTATGTTGAGGCCGGTTGGCTGGGCCGCAAGACCCAACGTGGATTTTATGATTATCGCGGTGATACCCCGGTTCCGACCCGCTGAACCCAGCGAGACGGCACCGTTAGCTGCTTAGCGCAAGCGTATGCGCGCGCAGCCAAGCCATGAATCCGCGCGGATCATCGGCGAACCTGTCAACATCGACCTGCGGTATGGGATGTCCGACAATGGGGCCCTGTGGCTTGTTACACGCATGCACGATCTCATGCAGCAACAGACCCTGCCGCAGCATCGGGCTTAGTTTATTGGCAATCTGATACGCGCGACTGTTCTGACCGGGGAACTTCATTGGCACCACGGTCGCTCCGGAACGGCGGATCATCTTGGCGGTAAAGACGTTCCATTCCGCTTCGATGGCCGGACCAAACCAACGCTCGGACGTGGCGACAACTCCGGACGGAAACAAGGCGACAACGCCGCCCTCCTTCAGATGCTTCATAGCCTTTGCGCGCATTTCGACACCCTTACGCTGAGCGTCGGGGTCGTGCGGAAACGGCACCGGGATCATAAAGCTTCCTGCGACTTCGTCGATGGAGGTCAACAACGACCGCGTAAGTATCCTGTAATCGGGCCGTACCCGCCCGATCAGGTCAGCAAATATCATGCCATCGACCATGCCATGCGGATGGTTGGCGACCACGACCACCGGCCCGCTCGCCGGTATACGCTCTAGCTGCGCGCGCGGAGTTGTCAGATCGATGCCCATGGTATCCAACGCCGCGCGCCAGAATGCCTGCCCCGATGGCGTGCCGCGTTTTTCGAACTTTCGTATCAGCCGCAAGACGGTCAGCTTGCCAGTCAGCAATTCCATTGCGCTGATGATATTTGCTTTCAGTGGGTCCTCAAAAGTAGAGGCATAGGACAGGCTGCGACGATCATACTTCGTAAAGTTGAGCGTTTCCTCCGAAGGCTTTTCGGCCTTCGCGTGCTCCGTTTGATGTGCATTGTCCGCCAAATCGGATCACCCGCTTAAACTGAAATGGGCCCGCTCAGCCGCCTTCGCCGAATTTGTCCGCCACCAGAGCGGTAAGCGCCTCAGCCAGCGCATCTGCGTCAGGACCGGAGGTTTGCACGTCAATAGTGCTTCCGCGCGAAGCTGCCAACATCAAAAGCCCCATGATGCTGTCGCCTGACGCGGACATGCCGTCTTTGCTTACCTCGGCGCGCGCATCGAAGGCTTCTACGACCTCCACCAGCTTTGCAGAAGCGCGGGCATGCAAGCCTTTTTCGTTGACTATCTTAAGGGAAATTTTGGACATTTAGGGGCCTTATTGGCTTGCGCTGACGTTCTGGCTGTCGATGTATTTCTTACCCGCCTCAAGAGCGGCACGCACGGCATCCGGTACGTTCATATGGCGGGATTTGGCCAACTTTATCAGCATGGGCAGATTGGCGCCGTAGATAATCCTGCGGTTTTCCTGTTTGCATGCGAGCAGGCTAAGGTTGGACGGTGACCCACCAAACAGATCAGTGACGACGACCACTCCTGCCCCCTGATCAACCTCATCGGCAGCGGTACATATCTCGATCTCCTTTGCACGCCGGTCATGGTCAGCCAGAATGGAGATGGCACGCACACCGAATTGCGATCCGACAACGTGTTCGATCGCGGCAAGATATTCCTTAGCCAATCCGCCATGTGCGACGATAACAATTCCAATCACATCCAAGCCTCATGAGGGTGCTGACGGTCCAACTCGCGATGCCTAACTGACACTTCCCAGCCTTGGTCTGCAAGGCGCAAAGCATGGTGTTCCGCAACGGCGACCGACCGGTGCTGTCCTCCGGTACACCCAAAGGCGATCGACAGGTTCGATTTTCCCTCTTCGCGGTAGGCCGGCAAGAGCATCAGGCTGAGATCCAGCAGCTTTTCGGTAAATGGTTCAAACCGCGCATCACCAGCGACGTACGTCGCCACCGCAGAATCCATACCGGTCAGCGCACGTAAATCAGACACCCAATAGGGATTGCGCAGAAAACGACAGTCATAGACGATATCAACGCTGCGCGGCAGGCCACGTTTGTATGAAAACGACTGTACCGACACGCTTAGGTGACGCTGGCCACCGGGCGCGAACCAATGTTCGACTTCGGCGCGCAATTGGTGAACGTTGATGTTTGACGTGTCGATCAGAACATCGGCGCGGGCCCGGATCGGCCGAAGAAGATCTTGTTCGCGTGCAATGCCATCACCCGGTCGATCCGCAGGCGCCAACGGGTGCCGTCTTCTTGTTTCGGAAAACCGGCGCAGAAGCACGTCGGTGGAACAATCCAGATACAGCAATTCTGCGACAAGCCCGGAACGCGCCGAAAGCTGTCCCAGCAGATCCAGCACAGTGTCGGTTGAAAAGTCCCGGTTACGCGTGTCGATGCCAAGCGCCACCGATCGGCTGTGCCCGGTTTCTTCCAAGAGCGACGGCAAAAGCCGCAAAGGCAGGTTGTCAATTGTCTCAAATCCCGCGTCTTCAAGCACATTAAGCGCAGAAGAGCGCCCTGCGCCGGACGGACCGGTCACAAGAACGAAACGGCGCTGGCTGTTCTGCGGAGGAAGGGTCATCTCAACGGCTCCATGGTGCCACGCATATAGAGATATATTGCGGCTGCGAAATGGCTGGTGTCGGGATTGTGAAGGCACCGCAAGCGTACGCCGGCAATGTCGCGTTGATGTACCTCCGGCAAACGCTGCGTTTCGGGGACGGATAGGTCTACGATCAGATCAACTGGCGTCGGACCGGCATGGTCAAGCCGCAGCAACCCCACACCGCGCGCTTCGATCAGGCCGCGTATGGCAAAAGGCGCGGTCGCAAAAAGCTGATGATCCTGCCGGATCACTTTCGTGCGGTCATCCGAGACCAGCATGCCGCCCAAGGAAATCAGTTGCAGCGCAAGCGCAGATTTGCCGGACCCGGACGGTCCAAGGATGAGGACCGCCTTGCCATTGACGGCAATGCAGCTTGCATGCAGCGTCGTTGCGTTCTCAAACATGCAACTGTCCCTTCCGGGAACAACAAGGTCTAGATCGGAAGACCCACAACAAAGCGCGCGCCGAGCGGTTCGGAGGTGATGTCAGCTTCTGTCGGGCGGATGTTTTCAGCCCAGATCACGCCCCCATGCGCTTCTACGATCTGTTTGGAAATGGCCAGACCCAGCCCGGAGTTATTCCCAAAGTGCTCTTCAGGACGCTGCGAATAGAAACGTTTGAAGATTTTTGACAGGGCCTGATCGGGAATACCCGGACCGGTATCCTCAACCACGATCAAAACGCGGTTTTCGCGTTTACGCGCCCAGACGCGGATTGCGTCGCCGTCTTCGCAAAAGGAAATCGCATTGGTAATCAAATTAACGAATACCTGCGCCAAACGCGCTTCAAGGCCATGAACATTGATCGGTGTGCTGGGCAGGTCAGTGATGAAATCAATCCCTTTGGATTGCGCGTCAGCCCCAAGATATTCGCCAAGGTTGCCCAGCATGTTCAAAAGATTGAACTGCTCTTCCTCTTCTTTTACCAGCTCGGAATCCAACCGCGAGGCGTTGGAGATGTCACTGACCAGCCGGTCCAGTCTGCGCACGTCGTGATCGATGACATCCAGCAGCTTTTCGCGCTGATCTTCGCGCTTGATCATGCGCAACGTGCCCACGGCCGACCGTAACGATGCGAGCGGATTCTTGATCTCATGGGCGACGTCGGCAGCGAACTGTTCATTGCCATCAATGCGGTTATAAAGCGCACTTACCATGCCGCGCAGCGCACCGGACAATCGCCCGATTTCATCTGGACGCGCGGTAAGGTCGGGTATCCGGATCCGACCGGGATTCATCTTGCGCGCATCCTTGTCGCGCCCAAGTTCAGCAGCTGCAGCCAGATCGGCCAATGGATTTGCAATCGTGGAGGCAAGCACCAGGCTGAGCCCGATGGACACCAGCGTAGCAATGACAAACATCTGCAGGACCCGTTCACGTTCGCCGCGCACCAGCTTGTCAATCTCTCCCGCAGCGCTCGATACTGCGACGGCGCCTACAGCGCGGCCATTCAGCTGGATCGGAGTGACCACGGTAAAAAGGGTGCCGCCGGTCGCATCCGTATTATTCTTGATCTGCGTCCCTTCGGTGAGGCTGCTGGCGACTTGCGTCTTCAACAGCTCTTCGATCGGCACAGAAGGTTGCTCCGCTGAACCGCCAAAGGGCGCCGAGACCTTCGACCAGACCCAACTCAGCCCGTCAGTCAGTACTGTGCGGTCGGCTCTTTCCGGCTCGATGCCTGTATTCCGCAGCGACAAACGGCCTTCTGACCGGGCGACCAGCGTTTCGGAGATGTCGTATACGAACACTTCGATCCCGCTGCGCAGATCCAGATTGTCCAGAGTATCCACTACATCGATGCCGTCACCGGTCACAAGGTTGACCGGTGCACCGGCGGGAAGCTTCGCCTCAATCACATCGGCAATAAGCTCCGCCTCTGAAACAAGCGACGCAGCACGTTGCGCCGCCAGAGAGTCCCGTGATGAGTTGAGATAGAGGATGCCGGCAACCAAAACATTCAACGCGATCAGGTTGAAAGTGATGATCTTTCGCGTCAACGGCGAAGCGCGCAGCGACAACAGCCCACGCCGTTCGCGGCGCGCGCGCATTTCATGCGGTGCTGCATTGTCCGGGGCGACCCAGTCGTCGCCCAGCACAACATCGCCATCCCGCGAGGATGGGCCCATATCCCGCACAAAGTTCCTTTCGGCTATTGCCATGAACTCAGATCACTCTTCGTTATATCTGTAGCCGATCCCGTAAAGCGTCTCAATCGCGGAGAAGGCTTCATCCGCTGTCCGCATTTTCTTGCGCAGACGCTTGATGTGACTGTCGATGGTGCGGTCGTCAACATAAACCTGATCGTCATAGGCCACATCCATCAGCTGATCGCGAGACTTCACAAAACCGGGGCGCTGCGCCAAGGCCTGCAAAAGCAGAAATTCAGTGACTGTCAGCGAAACGTCATTGCCCTTCCAGCTGACCGCGTGGCGCAACGGATCCATCCGCAACTCGCCCCGCTCCATGACCTTGGTTTCTTCTGTATCGCCAACTTCGTCTGAGGCGACGGCATCCTGGCGTCGCAACAGGGCGCGAATACGTTCAACCAAAAGTCGTTGGCTAAAGGGTTTCTTGACGTAGTCATCGGCCCCCATGCGCAGGCCCAGCACCTCGTCGATCTCATCATCCTTGGAGGTCAGGAAGATCACCGGCATTGCCGTTTTCTGGCGCAACCGCTGTAGCAGGTCCATGCCATCCATGCGGGGCATCTTGATGTCCAGCACAGCCATATCGGGCAGTTTTTTGTTGAACGCATCCAGCGCCGCCTGCCCGTCGTTGTATGTTTCCACCTCAAAGCCTTCGGCCTCGAGTGTCATCGACACCGACGTCAGGATATTCCTGTCGTCATCCACCAACGCAATTTTTGACATTGCCTGTACCCTTATGCTGCTCAATTATACGTTTCTTTTTTGGGCTATTGATCATGGTTTTGCCCCCTCTAATCAATCCTTAAGTGCGAATCACCTGAAGTCTTGGACCCAATTCCGCCATAATTTGGTTAGGAATGGCTAAATTGCCGCACTTTAACGTATCTCGACCAATGCGACCTGCGACAATGCAAGGGGCCATGTAGCCTGTTTGTGCAAAGATCGCTATGGTGGCGCTAACTGCGTCAAACCTACCTGTTCATCTGCGAAACCATCGTGTTATGAGGCATTCAGGGTCGCACGGCGAAGGCCGGTCCCCGCTTCGATAGAGCAAGCTTACCGCCAGCGCACGGCGCGCCTACAGGAGAATTTTGATGACATCTGGACGGGTAAACCCGCAGTTCCGCCTTGAGGATCAGGGAATAAAGGGGCTGGGCAATGTCTTTTACAACCTGATGGAGCCCGCATTGGTCGAAGCTGCGTTGAACCGCGGCGAAGGCACGCTTGGGAAGGGTGGTGCTTTTCTGGTGACCACTGGAAAATTCACCGGGCGCTCTCCGAAGGACAAGCATGTGGTGCGCACACAAAGTGTCGCCGACAGCATCTGGTGGGAAAACAACGCTGAAATGTCGCCCAAAGGCTTTGACGCCCTTTATTCTGATATGCTGAGCCATATGGAGGGCGGCGATTACTTTGTTCAGGATCTCATCGGGGGCGCCGACCCCAAACATGCGATCAACGTGCGCATGGTAACGGAGTTGGCCTGGCACGGGCTGTTCATCCGGCACATGCTGCGCCGTCCAGACCGGGATGCACTGAACGAGTTTACGGCAGACTATACTGTGATCAACTGCCCCGGTTTCAAGGCCGACCCGGAAAAGCATGACTGCCGCTCGGATACCGTGATTGCGATGAACTTTGACCGCAAATTGATCCTGATTGGCGGCACTGAATATGCCGGTGAAAACAAGAAATCGGTTTTCACGCTGTTGAATTACCTACTGCCTGACAAAGGCATCATGCCGATGCACTGCTCGGCCAACCACGCCACCGGAAACCCGGTCGACACGGCCGTGTTCTTCGGCCTGTCGGGCACGGGCAAGACGACCCTGTCGGCCGACCCCGAGCGCACCCTGATCGGCGACGACGAGCATGGCTGGTCCGAACGCGGGATCTTCAACTTCGAAGGCGGGTGTTACGCCAAGACCATCCATCTCGACCCCGAGGCCGAGCCAGAGATCTACGCAACCACCGGACGGTTCGGAACCCTTATCGAAAACATGGTTTTCGACCCCGAAACGCTGGAGCTGGACTTCGAGGATGACAGCCTGACCGCGAACATGCGCTGCGCCTATCCGCTCGAATATATCTCCAACGCCTCCAAGACGGCGTTGGGTGGCCATCCCAAGAACATCATCATGCTGACCTGCGATGCCTTCGGCGTGCTGCCCCCGATCGCGCGGCTGACGCCGGCGCAGGCGATGTACCACTTTCTGTCGGGCTTTACGGCCAAGGTCGCGGGCACGGAACGCGGTGT
>JAGXHC010000156.1 GCA_024636405.1 Sulfitobacter sp.
CATAATGAACCCGGACGTCCATTTGGGTTTGTCGCCACCCATGCCGGACTGATGAATTGCGCATCGCAGGGGCTGGCGATCCGGCTTACCGGCAAGACGGCCCATGCCGCCGATCCACAAGACGGCGTATCCCCCGCGCCCACCGTATCGCGATTAATTCCCGCCCTGGCCGCACTAGGGACAGGAGGCGCGCTCGACGATGACTTTCGCCTCGTAACCATAACCCACGTCCGCGTCGGAGAGCCGACCTTTGGCATTGCCCCCGGCGATGCCCTGATCCACGCCACGCTGCGCACCACCCGTGATGACGCCATGTCTGACCTCGCGGACGCCGCCCGCGCGTTGGTGCAGGGGGCTGCGGATGACGACGGCCTGACCGCGCAGTTTGAGATTTGCGACGATTTCGCCGCGTCAATCAACGACCCCGCCGCGACGCAAGTCGCAATCGCTGCGCTGAACGCGCTTGGTATTCCGCATGGCGACACGGGCCTGCCGATGCGGGCGTCCGAGGATTTCGGCGTTTTTGGCTGGCACGCGAAGGCCGCGATGCTTTGCCTGGGGCCGGGCCAACACCACGCGGCGCTGCACAATCCCGACTATGATTTCCCCGATGATCTGATCCCGATCGGCGCCGCAATCTTTGACCAGATAGCGCGCGATCTGCTGGGCAGTGCCTAGCGCCGTTTGGATGTGACGGGATGTGACAACGATCTGCGTCACATCCGCATGCAAGCAGGGTATCGGCACATAGGCCCACATGCCGTGGCATGATCAAGCTCAGGCGGATCGGGGCACCGGATCTTTGGCTCCTTTTGCGACGCGCAACACCTCGATTGGCGCTGCGCGCCTAACCGCGGTAGAAGCACGCGATCCTTACCCCGAAAGCACCGCATGATTCCCTGCACGCTGACTTCGCTAGCTGACATTGACGCCCTCGGGGTGGATATGATCATCGACGTGCGCGCGCCTGCGGAATTCGCCGAGGATCATCTGCCCGGCGCGATCAACCTTCCCGTGCTGTCCGATCCCGAACGCGCCGAGGTCGGCACAATCTATACCCGCGTGAATCCTTTCACAGCCCGCAAGATCGGCGGCGCACTGGTTGCGCGCAACACTGCTGCGCATCTTGACGGACCGCTGGCTGACAAGGACGGCGGCTGGCAGCCGCTGGTCTATTGCTGGCGTGGCGGGCAACGTTCTGCCGCGTTTGCCACGATCCTTGATCAGATCGGCTGGCGGGTACATCTGGTTCAGGGCGGCTATCGCAGCTATCGTCGGCTTGTGGTTGATGCGCTTTACGAAAGCCCCCTGCCACACCGGTTGACCTTGATCGAAGGCGGCACCGGCACGGCAAAGACCCACCTGCTGCATCACCTGCGCGATGCCGGGGCGCAGATCATTGACCTTGAAGGGTTGGCGCAACACCGCGGATCTCTGTTTGGCGGGCTGAAGGGCGGACAGCCGGCGCAAAAGATGTTCGAATCCCGGCTGGCGTCGGCACTTGGCGTGCTGGATCCCGCGCGCATGACGTGGGTAGAGGCCGAAAGCAGCAAGATCGGGGAACGCATCGTACCGCCGTCGCTCTGGGCTGCCATGTGTGCGGCACCCCGCGTAGAAGTACGCACCTCGCTTGCGGCCCGCGCTGCATTCCTCAGCCGCGCCTATGCCGATCTGACCGAAGATCCTCAGACCCTGCGCGCCCAAATCGATCACCTGCGGCCTTACCACGACGCAAAGCTGATCGCAGATTGGCAGATACTGGCGCAGGCGGGGGATTGGCCCACGCTGGCCTCCGGACTGATCGCGTCGCATTATGATCCGCGCTACGCCAAATCCGCCGCGCGCAGCGACGCGCCGATCCGGCTGCTGGATCTGGACGATCTGAACGACACGACGCTGATCACAACGGCGCGCAGGCTGACCGCCGATTTCAACTGACCCTGATCGGCCCATGCCCCGCGCGCAATCTGCCGATGATATAGCCGTGGCGCCCTGCTGCATTCAGCGCCGCAATTGCCACCTCCGCTGCCGCTTGCGGCAGGACAGCCAGCAATCCTCCCGCCGTCTGCGGATCATGCAGCAATGGCGCGCTGATCCCGGTTGTCGGCGCATCGGCGATATTGATCGCCAACAAGGACGATCCCGCACCCGCCTCTGACAATGCCCGCGCACCGGGATAGACCGGCACACGGTCGCGCCATATCTCTGCCTGTAGCCCTGACGCCGCACAGATCGCCTGCACATGCCCTGCCAACCCGAAACCGGTCACATCCGTCATCGCATGGGCATCGCGCAAAATTTCTGCCTCGATGTCCTGCGCCGTCGCCATCAGCGCCAGCGCCCCCGCAACAACAGGTCCGCTTGCCGTGCCCGCCATATGCGCCGCCATGATCACGCCTGATCCGATGGGCCGCGTCAGCAACAGGACATCCCCCGCCTGCGCTCCGCCCACGGTGATCGGCATCGTGTCGCGCGTGCCCGTGACCGTGAAACCAATGGTCAATTCCGCCCCCATCGTCGTATGCCCGCCCACCAATCGCGCCCCCGCCGCCGTGAATATCCCCACCGCACCTTCGGTGATCTCGCGCAGGGTCCGCACCTGCAACGCAGGCGACATGCGCGGCAGGATCACGCTGGACAAGGCGACCTGCGGCTGCGCGCCCATCGACCACACATCCCCCAACGCATGCACCGCCGCGATCTGCGCCATCTGCATCGGATCATGCACCAGCGCACGCAGATGGTCGGTGCTGAGCACCTGAAACCCGCCGCCTGGACGGCGCAGGATCGCCGCGTCGTCACCGGCACCTGCAACAATCTCTGCGCCATCCGCCCCCTGCAGCGACGCCAGCGCACCGGCCAGCACGCCACCACCCACCTTTGCGCCGCAACCACCACACAGCGGCTTGTCCCCCAGAATATCACCAACACCCTGCGCCGCCACCGCAGGCACGGGCGCCACGGGCATCGTCGGCAGATCGGACAGCTTGTCCATGAACTTGCGATCGATCCGGTCCTTCCACTGCCATAACAGCGATCCCTCAAAGGCAAATCCGTACTTTTCCGCCAGCGCGGACGTCCCACCCAGTGAAATCAGCTTGAGGTATCCACGCTGGGGCCGGAACGCCCGCCGTGTGCCACCGGTCAGGGCCGCGCGCAGATTATCATGCAGAACAGGTGCCGCGCGCACCGCGAAAACGCCCGCCTTCGGACGCGTTGCAAACCCCATGTGTGCGCAATCCCCGACAGCAAACAAGGCGGCGTCGCCGACCACGCCCAGATCACTGCCAACCTCAATGAACCCATCTTTCTGCGGCAGATCGGTATCGGCGATCCAGCGATGCGCAAATGCCCCCGCAGCCCCGACGCAAAGCGCCGCCGCCACCGCATCGCCACCCCGCAAGATCACACTCTCGGCCGTAATGCGCGCCACCTCCGCACCGTAGCGCACAGTAACGCCCAGCTTCGCCATCGCCGCCAAAAGCCGCCCGCGGGCACGCGGCCCCACGCCCGAAATCTCCGGCCCGGTCTCAATCACTGTCACCTGCGGCGCCTGCCCTGCCTGTCGCAATGCAAAGGCCATCGCCATGGACAATTCGCACCCCGCAACACCGCCGCCGATAACGGCAACCTGCGGCGCCACCTCGCCCCGCGACGCCGCCGCAAGAAACCCCCGCCAGCGCGCGGCATAAACATCCAGCGGCTTGGCCCCGACAGCGTGTTCGGCAAATCCCGGCAGGTCCATCCGCGCCGTGATCCCGATATCGATGGAGGCTACGTCATATCCAACCACCCCGCGTCCACTGATCAGAATTTCCCGCCGCGTGCGGTCAATCGCTTCGGCCTTCCCAAGGATCAACCGCGCCCCGGCAAATCGGCACAGGCGCACCAGATCGATCTCCAACTCTTCGCGCCCATAATGCCCCGCCACGTGACCCGGCAACATGCCGGTATAAGGCGCCGTCGGACCCGGATTGATCACCGTCAGGCGTGCCCCCGGCAATGGGTCCATCCCCCAACGCCTTAACACCAGCGCATGCGCATGCCCGCCGCCTACCAACACCAGATCACGGGTCAATGGCACCTCACCTGCCCTCACGTGAATATCCCTTCTTTCGGCCTCAAATATCTCGGGGAGTTTGAGGGGCAGCGCCCCTCATTCCGGGATTTAATCGTGTGCGGCGCAGCCGCTCCGTTCCCCTAACAGCCGGGCGCGACACCCGCTAATGGAAATCGCGTGACTTCGGGATCACCCGCACGTCACGCGGGTGTTTGCGCCCGCCGACCTGCCCCGCGATCGGATGCGTCGGATGATCGCCACGCACCGTCACTGCCGGCACCCGCTCCGCCGACAGGGTATCAAGCGTGGCCGTCCGGTTTTCCAGCCGGTCCGCCACCACATGAATGACCCGCCCGTCGCTTTGTACCCGACCGTGCACCACCAACAGACGCGCCGACATGATCACGGCGCGGAAATGCTGAAACAGCTTCGGCCAGATCACCAGATTGGCCACCCACGCCTCATCCTCCAGCGTGATGAAACACACCCCCTTGGCGCTGCCCGGCTTTTGCCGCACCAGCACCAGCCCCGCCAATGACACCCGCCGCCCATGGTCCATTGCGGGCAACTGATCCGTGCAGGAAAATCCCTGCGCCCGCAGACTGGCGCGAAAGAAATGCATCGGATGCGCCTTCAACGACAATCGCAACGTCTGATAATCGGCCACCACATGCTCTGCCTTGGGCATCATCGGCAAGGCGACATTTGGCTCCGCTCCCTCCTCTGCCGCGTCGGCATGGGCGAAAATGGGCAGGTCCGGCGCATCGCGCAGCGCTTCGGCCTGCCACAGCGCCTGACGGCGGTCCAATCCCATGCCGCGCATAGCGTCCGCCGCCGCCAGCCGCCCGATGGTGCCCCGGTCCAGCCGCGCCCGTGTCTTGAGGTCGGCCACATCCGCAAAGGGCGCATCCCGCGCCGCCATCACCCGCGTCCCGGCCTCCGCGCGCATCCCGTCCACCTGCCGCAGCCCCAGCCGCAAGGCAAAACCCGCGCCGCACGGTTCCAACGTACAGTGCCAGTCAGAGAAATTCACATCCACCCCCCGCACTTCCACCCCATGATCGCGCGCGTCGCGCACGATCTGCGCCGGCGCGTAGAACCCCATCGGCTGAGAGTTCAGCAACGCACAGGCAAAGGCCGCCGGATAATGGCATTTCATCCAAGACGACACATAGACCAGCTTGGCAAAGCTCGCCGCATGGCTTTCGGGAAAGCCGTATTCGCCAAACCCCTTGATCTGGTCGAAACAACGCTGCGCGAAATCGGGATCGTAACCGCGCTCGGTCATCCGCCCCACCATCTTTTGCTGCAACGTCTCAATGGTGCCGCGCGACCGGAACGTCGCCATGGCCTTGCGCAGCTCATTCGCATCCTTGGGCGAAAACTTTGCCGCGTCGATGGCGATCTTCATCGCTTGCTCCTGAAAGATCGGCACCCCCAATGTCCGGCCAAGGATCTTCAGCAACTCGTCCTGCGGATGCTCCGGCCCCGGCGCGGGATAGCTTACCCCCTCAAGCCGCTGCCGTCGCCGCAAGAACGGATGCACCATATCGCCCTGAATCGGGCCGGGCCGCACGATCGCCACCTCGATCACCAGATCGTAAAACCGCCGCGGCCGCAGCTTGGGCAGCATCGCCATCTGCGCCCGGCTTTCGACTTGAAACACCCCCAGACTGTCACCCGCACACAGCATGTCATAGGTCGCGACATCATCGGGCGGGATCGACGCCAGTTCGTGATCCTCGTCGTAATGCGCCCGCATCAGATCAAAACACTTCGCGATGCAGGTCAGCATCCCCAGCGCCAGAATATCGACCTTGAAAATCCCCAGCGCGTCGATGTCGTCCTTGTCCCACTCGATGAAGGACCGCTCCGGCATCGCACCATTGCCGATCGGCACCATCTCCGTCAGGGGCCGCTCTGTCAGGATGAAACCGCCCACATGCTGGCTCAGGTGGCGCGGCATCCCGGTCATCTCGCGCGCCAGCCGGATCACCCGGCGCAGATAGGGATCAGACAGGTCCATCCCCGCCTCCTTCACCCGGTCATCCCCCACTTCGGCCTCGAAACTGCCCCAGACGGTGCTGGCAAGCTTGCTGGTCACATCCTCGGACAGACCCATCGCCCTGCCGACCTCGCGGATGGCGCTGCGCGGGCGGTAGTGGATCACCGTGGCGCACAGCCCGGCACGGTCGCGCCCGTATTTCGCATACATGTACTGGATCACCTCCTCGCGCCGCTCATGTTCGAAATCAACGTCGATATCGGGCGGCTCGTCGCGTTCCTCGCTCAGGAACCGCTCGAACAGCACGTCATGTTCGGCAGGGTCCACCGCCGTGATGCCAAGGCAGAAACAGACCGCCGAATTGGCCGCAGACCCGCGCCCCTGGCACAGGATCGGCGGCTGTGCATCGTGGCGCGCGAAACGGACGATATCGTTGATCGTCAGAAAATAGCGCGCGATCTTCTTGGACCTGATCAGCGCGAATTCCTTTTCGATGATGGCGCGGATGTCGTCGGCCACGCCTTGGGGATAGCGTGCCGCCGCCCCTTCCCAGGTCAACCGCTCCAGCTCCTGCTGCGCGCTGCGACCCTGCGGCACGATCTCATGCGGGTATTCGTATTTCAGATCATCCAGCGAAAAGACGCAGCCGTCCGCCACCGCCCGCGTCGCGGCAATCGCATGCGGCCAGGCGCCGAACAGGCGGCACATCTCGGACGCGGGCTTGAGATAGCGCTCCGCATTCGCTTCCAGCAGATACCCCGCCTCCGCCACCGTCGTGCCCGCCCGGATACACACCATGATATCCTGCAAAGGCCGCCGCTGCGGCGCGTGATAAAGCACATCGTTGGTCGCCAGAATCCCCAGCCCATACCGCCGCGCAATCGCGTCCAGCCGGTTGATCCGCGCCACGTCATCGCCGCGATAAAGATAGGCCGCACCCACATGCCGCATCCCCGGCAGCGCGCGCACCAGACGCTGCAACCCCGCCTCGAACAGATCTGTATTTTCGCCCGGCATCACAATCAGCTGCACCCCTTCGGCATGGGCGCACAGCATTTCCAGCGTCAGGTGGGTCTCACCCTTGTCCTGCCAGCCGCCGTCCACATCCGCAATCTTGCCGCGCGACAGCAGCGTGCTGAGCCGCGCATAGGCCGCCCGGTCGCGCGGATAGGCCAGCAACTCCGCACCGCACATCAGCACCAACCGCGCCCCGATGATCGGCCGCACACAGGCCTTTGCGGCCTCCGTATGCACCCGCACCACGCCCGCCAGCGTGTTGTGATCGGCAATGCCGATGGCGTGATATCCCAACAGATTGGCCGTCGCCGTAAGATCCACCGCATCCGACGCCGCGCGCAGAAACGAAAAACAACTGGCCAGCCCCAGCTCTACATAAGGGCCGGGGACATGCCACTGAAAGGGATCGTCGCGGTCCAGCGTGCGGCGTTTATGGCCTTCCTGCTCAGGCATGGCTCTCACCTTTGGCGTAACAGCGCGACATTACATCCCCCACGACAACACGGGATGGCGGGCGGGGCGTCGTCGCAGACGCGCGTCGCGGGCCATCACCCGAACACCCCATGCAGAAACCAGCGCGGATCGCCGCCGCGCCGATCACCCAGAATGCCCTCGCGGTAGATCCAGAAACGCCGCCCGTCACCGACCTCGACCTTGTAGTAATCCCGCAACCGGGTGCCCGGACGATCCCGCCACCACTCCGGCGCGATGCGTTCCGGCCCCTCGTGGCGCGCGGTCAGATACGCCACCCGCCGCCAGCGGAACCGCGCCGGCGGGCCTTCGGGCACGGCATAAAGCACCGTAATCTCCTCTGCCGGATCCAGCAGCCGCAGGGGCCGTGCGCGCAGCAGCACCGGCGGCGCTTCGGGGCTGTGCGACAGCGCCGCCACCCGCCGCTCCACCCGTTCGGGCAGATGGCTTTGCACCCAGGCGGACCAGCTGATTTTCTCCGGTCCCAGCTTTGCGGTCAGACGGTCCAGCAGCGCGGCCACGTCATGTCCCGCATCGCGGCGCCCGTCCAGATGATCCTGATGCAGCGCCAGCGGCTCCACCCGGCGCGCCTCCAGCGTCAGCAGATCAAAGCCGAAACCGGGGTCGATCCCTTCCAACTTGCCGGTCAGCAGGCGCAGCATGTGCGCGGCCTCGCGGCTGGCACTGGCCGTGGCCACATCGCGCGACCGCCATTCGCCATCGACGCGGTAAATCGTCAGCCGCAGCAGCCGCGCACCCTGCTCCGCCTTCGCCAGTTGCGCACACAGGTCTTCGGCCAACCCCGCCAGATGCGGCACCGGATCAATCACCGGCTCGGACAGCCGCGCGCGCGCCAGCCAGCGCCGCCCCTCAGCAGGCGCGCTCACCGGATCGGCGGCGCGGCCCGTGGCACGGTCCAGCAGCACCAGCGGATTGCGCGCTGCTGCCAATTGCCCGAACCGCCGCATCAGGGACACGCGCGGCACATCGGCCAGCGCGCCCAGCGTCTTGAGGCCCAGCCGGTCCAGCAGGCGCACCGTATCCGCGCCGATGCGCAGCGCGGCCACCGGCAGCGGGGCCAGCGCGGTCTCCACCCCTTGCGCATCACAGATCGTACCGGCCACCCCGTAGCGTGCCAGCATCTGCGCCGCCCCCCGTGTGGGCGCCAGCGCCAGCCGCGCGCCCAGCCCCTGCATCCGGAACCGCGTGCCGATGTCGCGCAACAGCGCCACCTCACCGCCAAACAGATGCGCCGCCCCGCGCACGTCCATCACGATCCCGTCCACACCATCGCGCACCGTCCAGGGGCACCAGCGCCGCGCCCAGATCGCCACCCGGTCCAGCAGCGCCAGGTCGCCGTCAGGATCGGCAGGCTCCACGTGCAGATCGGGATGGATCGCCTGCACGTCCACAACCCGCGCGCCCGGCATGATCCCGCGCCCGCGCGCCCCTGCATTCACCGCAAAGACCACCGGCCCGTGCGCGCCCGCTTCCGCCAGCACCACCGGTACGGCGTCATCCGGCAACGTCCGCTGCTGCGCCGTGATCCGCCGCCAGCGGTCCATCGCCAGGTCCGGGAAAAAGACGGAGACGATCCGCCCCGCTTCGGGCGGCCGGGTCATGACCCGCCATCCAGACGCCGGGACCGCGCCCGCGCGCGCGGAACAGTTCCGCCTCCCACAGCGCCGCACCGGGGGCATTTGGATTGTACGGATGCACCTGCGACGGGACCGAGCCCACACGCCAGCGTTCGCGCGCCGCCGACAGCGTGCCGGGATCGCCCGACCGGATCAGCCAAACCGGCACCTTCGATGCCTCCGACCGCAACGCCAGCCGCTTGGTCGCGGTAAAGCTCAGCACTTCCGGTGCGCCGTGGATCTCGCCCACGACTGCCGCCAGCCCGGCACAGGCCGCCCCTTCCTCCATCGCCCAAAGCACGTCGCGCGGGTGGCTCACCTCTACCCGCAGGATCGGGCCGCGCACGCCAAACTCCGGCAGCGCCGCCCCGTAAAGCCGCCCGTTCTCGCACCGCGACATGCGGTCCTGCACCCAAAGCACGGGCCGCGCATCCACCCCCGGCAGACACGACAGCACAAAACCGGTCACGGCGGCATCGAAGGGACCAGCGGTCAGCACATCGCGCAATATCGCCTCTCCCGCGCCGGGCGCGGGAAGCGAACCCGCATGGGGGATCTTCTGCACAAGGTGCTTGTGGGACAGGGAAATCACCTGCCCGGAAAGGGAATCGGGAGTCATGCATACCTCCATATGTTCACTATTTGTTCTAATTGACAAGATAGATCATGGCGATCCCGATTTCCAGTTTTCCGCTGCAAACCGCCCCCAAAAACCCTAAGCCCGCGCAATCGTTTGCAAAACAGCCGCAAAAGGATCGGGATGCAAAATTCGCGATCCGCCGACACGTCTGAACCGCCCCAACGCCATGGAATCGATCCCGCCGGTCCCGCACGACATCACACCAACAAGGTGCACCGGTGCCGATGGACCCCCTTGCCCCTCTTGCCCATTGCCGCCGTGCCGTGGCGTCGCACCACGGAAGGGGTGACCGAATCACAGACCCCATGTACATTCAGCGCCGGACCCCGTACCGACCGCCAGAACCATGACCGGGGCAAGCCGCCCCCGCCCGCATTCCGCGGCATTTTCCGAACAAGGGACGACCCCCGTGATCCAGACCATTTCCGATGCACTTGCCCAACAGGGCTACGAAAGCCTCACCGCCGTACAGAAGGCCGTCACCGACGAAAGCCTCAATGATGCCGACCTGCTGGTTTCCGCACAGACCGGGTCGGGCAAAACGGTGGGCTTCGGCCTTGCCATCGCACCGACGCTGCTGGGGGATGCGGACCGGTTCGGTTCGGCAAACGCGCCGCTGGCGCTGGTCATCGCACCGACCCGCGAACTGGCGATGCAGGTCAGCCGCGAACTGACCTGGCTTTACGCCAAGACCGGCGCAGTCGTGACAACCTGCGTGGGCGGCATGGACACCCGCACAGAACGGCGCGCGCTGGACAAGGGCGCGCATATCGTCGTCGCCACACCCGGCCGCCTCTGCGACCACATCAAGCGCAATAACATCGACCTGTCCTCACTACGCGCCGTGGTGCTGGATGAAGCCGACGAAATGCTTGATCTCGGCTTTCGCGATGAGCTGGAATTCATCCTGTCCGAAGCCCCCGCAGACCGCCGCACGCTGATGTTCTCGGCCACCGTGCCTGCGGCCATCGCCAAGCTGGCGAAATCATATCAGCGTGACGCACAGCGGATCACCACCGTGGGTGAGGCCAAGCAGCACAGCGACATCGAATACCGCGCGCTCAACGTCCACCCGCGCGACACCGAAAATGCGATCATCAACGTCCTGCGCTTCTATGAGGCCAAGAATGCCATTGTCTTTTGCAACACCCGCGCCGCCGTCACCCGCCTGACCACCCGCTTTACCAACCGCGGCTTTTCCGTGGTGGCCCTGTCGGGTGAATTGACGCAATCGGAACGTACAAACGCACTGCAAGCCCTGCGTGACGGACGCGCGCGGGTTTGCGTTGCCACCGATGTTGCCGCGCGGGGGATCGACCTGCCGGACCTCGAACTGGTGATCCATGCCGATCTGCCGTCAAACTCCGATACGTTGCTGCACCGCTCCGGCCGAACCGGGCGTGCCGGGCGCAAAGGCGTCTCGGCGCTGATCGTACCTGCCAAGCTGCGCAGCAAGGCAAACCGACTGATCGGTGGTGCAAAGCTGAAGGTGGAATGGGCCAACCCGCCCTCCGCATCCGAGGTAAACGCCGCAGACGAGGCGCGCCTGCTGGCCGATGACGCCTGGTCCGCGCCGATCCCCGAAGACGCCGGTGATTTCGTCGCCAGCCTGGTGGAACAATTCAGCCCTGAACAATTGGCCACCGCCTTCGTCAATCTTTACCGTGCCCGCGCCTCAGCTCCGGAAGAGCTGGCCGAACCCGGCACCCCCGTCGACGAAAAACCGCGCGGTGATTTTGGCCCATCCGTCTGGTTCTCCCTTTCGATCGGGCGCAACGACATGGCCGAACCACGCACCATCCTGCCGATGCTTTGCCGCCTTGGCGACCTGACCAAGGATGACATCGGCGCAATCCGCGTCCAGCCCAGCCATACCTTCGTGGAAATTCTCAAATCCTCTGCTGACAAATTCACCACCGCGCTTGGGCCCGACATGAAGGCCGAAGCCGGCGCGGTCGTGACCCGTCTCGATTCCGCACCGGATCTGGGCCGCGGCAGCAAACCACCCGCCAAGCGCGGCCCGAAACCGGGACCGCGCCCGGACAAAGTGCACTATGACCCTGACGCACCCAGCGCCCCGCGCAAACCCCGCGCGATCCCCGCAGAGACCCCCACCGAAACCTACGTTGCCGAAGCCGCGGCGCCGCGTCCGGATAAGCCAAAATTCGACAAGTCAAAGACCGACAAGCCCAAATTGGACAAACCCAAATTTGATAAACCAAAGGCGCCCAAAGGCGAACGTCCGCCCAAGTCGCACAAGACTGACCGCACGCCGATGAAACCCGGCGCTACGCCAAAGCCCAAATCCGCACCAAAGCCGGAGGCTTTTGACAAGCCCGCAGGCAAACCCAAAGCAAAGCCGGTGTGGAAAAAGGAAAAGCCTGCAGGCGACGCGCCCCGCGCGGACAAGCCGTACAAATCCCGCAAGCCCGACGCGCCCGCCGCGCGCAGTGACGGCAAACCGGCGGCGAAAACCTATGACCGTGCAGCAGATCCGTCCAAGCGTTTCGTGCCGCCGCACAAGATCGGAAAACCGGGCGCAAAGCCAAAGCCCGGTGGCAAACCCGCAGGCGCAGGCCCGCGCAAGGGTGGCGACGACACCCCGCGTCGGGGCAAATCAAGCTTTCGTCCGAAATAGAAAATCGCCGGGAAACGCCCCCGGCGATTTCATCCGTAGGGTGGGTTTTCAACCCACGCCTGCGCACCCGTGGATCACCCCTTGCCCTTCCACGGCACCAGCAAACGTTCGGCCCAGCGCATCAGCATGTCGATGCCAAAACCGATGATCCCGATCAGAATGATACCCATGATCACGATGTCCGTGTTCTGGAATTTTGACGCGACCATGATCATCATGCCGGCCCCCTTCTCCGCCGCAACAAGCTCTGCCGCGACAACCGTGCCCCAGCAGACCCCCATTGCCACCCGCGCACCGGTAAAAATCTCCGGCAGGGAGTTGGGAATGATCACATAACGCATGATCTGCCACTTGGATGCGCCCAGCGAATAGGCCGCGTGCACCTTTGAGATGCTGACCCCGGACACACCGGACCGCGCCGCAATCGCCATGATCCACAGCGCGGCAAGAAACAGCAGGATGATCTTGCCGGTCTCACCAATCCCCGCCCATATGATCACCAGCGGGATCAGCGCCAGCGGCGGCACCGGGCGCATGAACTCCACGATCGGATCGAACCAGCCCCGGAACCAATTGCTCAGCCCCATGGCATAGCCCAGCGGAATCCCCACAATCGCCCCGCAGACAAAACCCGCGATCACCCGGAACAACGACCAGCCAAGATGCCCCAGCAGGGTCGTATTGCGAAAACCCTCCGACGAAATCTTGAGCATCCGGTTCCAGACATCTTCGGGCGCGGGCAGGTAAAGCGGCTCCATCTGCCAACCGGTCGATGGCTGAAAATTTGGTGTGCCCTTGTCTGACAGGGTAACCGTACCACCCTCGATCCGAATAGAGTCGCCGGGCGCAATTTTCTGGCCGTTGATTTCAATGATCTTTGCGCCGTCCTTCTTGCGGATCTCGTCGTTGACGTCGAAAGGGATCAGCACATTGCGCCACTGTGCCACAGCTTCCGAATCGTTCTTCGCAAAGCCGTCACCTGGGTCGACCACGGGCGGCTCTGCTGTCTCGTTGCGCGGATGTACCAGCAGCGTCACCGTGGCGTCATCGCGCTTGCCATCCGCCTGCGAAACATAGGTAAACGATGTCTCGCCCTGGAAGGGTCCCGGTGCATGCAGGAACTCGGGCAAAAGCTTTGATCCGGTGAATGCGCCCCAAAGCACAAAGATCGTAAGTATTGAGATTACGCCCGCAATCCGGTTCGGGCGCACCGCACTTTCATCCCCGAACGTCACCGTTTTCAACGAGGTGTAATCCCGCGTTGCCCGGTGCACCGACTTGGTCACGATAAAGAATGACGCCGTGAAGATGGCGATATATATCAGCAGGATGGTCATGCCGCATCCTCCGTGCGGCCCATGATTTCCTCTTCCATATCCCAGATCATGCTAAGGATCTCTTCGCGCTTTGTTGCAAAATCGGGGTGTTTCTTGACTTCGCGCAGGTCGGAATCCACGCCCATCTCGGCAAAGGGCAGCCGGTATTCGCGGTGGATGCGCCCCGGACGCGGTGCCATTACGATCAGACGCTCCCCCAACAGCAGAGCCTCTTCGACAGAGTGGGTGATCAGAATGATCGTTTTGCCCGTCTCCTTCCACAGCTTCAGCACCAAAGATTGCATTTTCTCGCGGGTCAGCGCATCCAGCGCGCCCAGCGGTTCGTCCATCAGGATGACGTCGGGATCATTGGCCAGACAGCGCGCCAGCGCCACGCGTTGCTGCATGCCGCCGGACAACTCATATACCGCCTTTTCCTTGAAATCCTGCAAGCCCACAACGTCCAGCAGACGGTTCACGATCTTGGCCTTGTCGGCCTTTGGCATGCCTTTCATCGAAGGGCCAAAGCCTACATTCTCGCGCACGCTCATCCATTCAAACAAGGCGCCTTGTTGAAACACCATGCCGCGTTCCGCATCCGGCCCGTTGATCGTGTGTCCGTTCAACGTCATCGTACCGCCCGTGGGCGCCAGAAACCCGGCCACGATGTTCAGCAATGTCGTCTTGCCACAGCCCGAAGGCCCCAGCACGCTCAGCAATTCACCCGCCTTGAGGTCGATGGAAACGTCTTGCAGCGCCTGCACCGATCCCCCGCCCGGCAAATCGAAACGCATGGAAAGTTTGTCGATGTTCAGTCCGGTCATGTGCCCGCTTTCCGGCTTCCTTTCGGAAACCTGATCGGCAGGGCGTACCCGTGCCGTTTGAATGAAAGTCCGACAGGCTTTGGCCTACGGGTATTTGGCAACAGAATGCGGCCCGGCGCGTAAACAGCGCCGGGCCATACCGCTACATTCACATACCGGAGGCCGCTTTCAGCGGGCCGAGGTTGACCGTAGCGTCATAGCTGTCAAGTGCGCCGTCAATCGACCCCGCGTCGACAAAGACCTGCGCCACGCCTTGCATGAACTTCTGGCTACCGCCGCCCAGCCATTTCGCGCTCAACTGCTCTTCTACGCTCGGGAACACAAAGCCATCCAGCGTTTCTTTCGTCGCCTGCTCATCCATGCCGGCATCCTTGGCGATCACGGGCAACATTTCTTCCGTGTGCTCGCCAGAGTTCCACATGGCATTGGCATCTGCCGTCACCTTGAGAAATTTTGCCAGCGTTTCGCTGTCTTCAGCCACGAAAGACGCAGGCGCCGAGGTCACGTCGAATACCAAAATGCCCAATTCTTCCTTTTCCGCACCGGTCAGCAGCACATTTCCGCTTTCCTTCATGCGACGCAGCGCGCCACCCCAGCCGCAGGCCATATCCACAGCACCCTGGCTCAGTGCCGCTGCACCTTCTGCCGGTGCCATGTCGACAACCTCCATGCCGGTGACATCAACGCCAAAATGGTTCATCTGGTTCAGGAACCCGTAATGCGCAGCGGTGCCCAGCGGCACGGCAACTTTCTTGCCCGCCAGTTCGCTCGCGCTGTCCTTGGTAATCTCCAGCCCGCTCGCAACAACGCAGTTGTCGCTGTCCGAATAGGACACGGCCACATCCACGATCTGGATGTCCTGCCCGGCAGACGTCGCCACCACAAAAGGCGGCACGCCCTGGCTGACCGAGATCTGAACATCACCGGATGCCATCGCGGCGCTCATCGCGGTGCCGCTGTCAAAGCTGACCCATTTCACCGTGGTCCCCAGCGCCTCATCGTAGGTCCCGTTGACTTTGGCAAACTGGAACGGCATCGGCCATTCGAGGAAATAACCAACTGTGATATCACCGCTGTGCGCATCGGCAAGCGCACCCTGCGCCCCCACCAGTAACGCAACGCCGCCAACAGCACCTTTAAGAAGGGTCTTGTATGTCATTTGAATAATCTCCCGTGTTGAGACCACGTTATCGCAGTCATTATGTCGTCGGACGGTTTTCCGCCTCTGTCGCACCGACGGCCTGCAATGATGCAGCCCGGCACTGACGCAATCGAAAGCGATATGGGCTTTCAGATCAATGATTTTTCTAAGTATTTCACGGCACCAAATTGCTCCGGCGCTTATGCCAAGCACCACCATTTCAGCAAAAGATCACGCCTTTTCAAACGTCTGCGCCTTGCAACCATCACGATACCGCCTCATCCGACGCCAAACTGGATATATGTCTGTCCTCAGATTGGCCCTACTTGTATTAACAGAAACGCAGTGTGGTCTTATCATCCCCAGAACCGCCTGCCCCCGAATTCGCGCAGACGTTGCCCCATACTCTTACAAGGTTCGAAAACATGGATGGTACATTTAACGAAAACGACATCTCCCGCGTTGTCGAAGTCGATCGCGCCCACATCTGGCATCACCTGAGCCAGCACAAACCGTACGAGACAACCGATCCGCGGATCATCGTCGAAGGCAAGGGCATGCGCGTATGGGACCAGAAGGGTAAAGAACACCTTGATGCCGTCTCCGGCGGTGTCTGGACCGTCAACGTCGGCTACGGGCGCGAATCGATTGCGAACGCCGTGCGGGACCAGTTGATCAAACTGAACTACTTTGCCGGGTCCGCAGGCTCCATTCCGGGGTCGCAGTTCGCTGAGATGCTGATCGACAAGATGCCGGGCATGTCGCGCGTCTATTATTGCAATTCCGGATCAGAGGCGAACGAGAAGGGCTTCAAGATGGTCCGCCAGATCGCCCACAAGCGTTACGGCGGCAAAAAGCACAAGGTTCTCTACCGCGACCGCGACTATCACGGCACCACCATCGGCTGTTTGTCAGCGGGCGGCCAGGACGAACGCAACGCGCAATACGGTCCCTTCACGCCGGGCTTCGTGCGCGTGCCGCATTGTCTGGAATACCGCGCCTTCGAACAAGACGGCGCACCGCAGGAAAATTATGGCGTCTGGGCTGCCGATCAGATTGAAAAGATCATCCTCGCCGAAGGGCCCGATACGGTGGGCGGACTCTGTCTTGAACCCGTGACGGCAGGCGGCGGCGTGATCACGCCCCCCGATGGCTATTGGGACCGCGTACAGGAGATCTGCCAAAAATACGACATCTTGCTGCATATCGATGAGGTCGTTTGCGGCGTGGGCCGCACCGGCACCTGGTTTGGCTATCAGCATTACGGCATCAAACCCGACATGGTCACAATGGCCAAGGGCGTCGCCTCCGGCTATGCCGCTATCGCCTGCCTTGTGACCACCGAAGAGGTGTTCAACATGTTCAAGGACGATGCCAGCGATCCGATGAACTACTTCCGCGACATCTCGACGTTTGGCGGCTGCACCGCAGGGCCGACCGCCGGCGTGGAAAACATGCGCATCATCGAAGACGAAGGATTGCTGGAAAACACCACCCGCATGGGCAATTACATGCTCGACCAGCTGCGCGCGCTGGCCGACCGGCACGCCATTATCGGCGATGTGCGCGGCAAAGGCCTGTTTCTGGGCGCCGAACTGGTGTCGGACCGCGACAGCCGCGCGCCGGTGGCGGAAAAACAGGTCGGCGCAGTTGTCGCTGACTGCATGGCGCAAGGTGTCATTATCGGGGCGACCAACCGATCGTTGCCGGGTAAAAACAATACGCTTTGTTTCTCCCCTGCCCTGATCGCGAAAAAAGACGACATCGATCAGATCGTCGCGGCGGTCGACGGTGCGCTTGGCCGTGTTTTCGGCACGGCATAAATCCGCCGGCCAGACCTGTACCTTTGCTCCCTTCGGGCTTGACCCGACGGGGGCAAAGCCTATGTGTTTCTATGTCTTGCCCGAACATGACACGATAATTTGCGACTGACGCAAAAACTTTATCGATGATCCTCATGCGCGGGAACTTTCCTTTCCTGTCCCGCGTTCAACACCGAACTTAACGGGAGTTACGACATGAAAAAGTTTCTTTTGATCATTCCGATGATCGGCGGCCTTGCGGCTTGTGATGTACAAAACCAGGGCGCGTTGACTGGCGCGGCGTTGGGCGCGGCGGCTGGTGCTGCAGTGTCAAATGATGACGACCGGGTCGAAGGCGCCATCATCGGTGGTCTCGCCGGTGCCGCGGCTGGCAACTACCTCGGCCGCACCCAAAGTGGCAAATGCGTTTACCAGAACTCCGCTGGCCAGCGCTACACAGCTGCCTGCCCGTAAGCCATAACGATCTGTTCCAGTTAACCAGTATCAAAGCCCCGGAGCGATCCGGGGCTTTTTGTTTGTTCTAACCGCTGTTTTGTTTGTTCTAACCGCTGTTTCGCTTGTTCCAATCGCGGTTTTGCTTGTTCTAGCCGCTGTTTTGCTTGTTCTAGCCGCTGTTTTGCTCGTTCTAATAGCGGTTTTGCCTGGCTTAACCGCTGTTTTGTTTGGCCTGATCGCGGCGTATCCGGGCCTTCGCAGGCACGCGCACAGACACACCTTCCCCCCCGCGCGGCCCCTTGTCCTCATGTTCGGCCAAAAGCATGATCGCAATGCTGACCTGGACACCGGCAAAAACGACCCCGTTCAATACCCAGAACACGGCAACCGCCATCAAACCGATGTCGGAGGTGCTGACCAGATGCCACAGGTTTGCCACGTTGAACCAAAGGATCGCTGCGGTAAACACGGCGGCGACAGCAAAACCGATCACACAATTGATGATGTAGATCCGAAAGATCATTGGCATGACATGCTCCCGCTTGCTTTGCATAAAATAGTCCAACACCGCGCCCATTCAAACTTCATCGATGTCCGCTTTCCGGACACCGCCCTTTGCCTCTCACTTTGCCGTATCCTTGCGCCCGATCGACCCGCGCAATGTCCTCACTTCGGCCGTTAGTCCGTCCACCTGTTTAATTGCATCCATATAAAGACGCGGCACCGTGTCGTCTGTCGGATAGCCTTGGACATGCCCGGCCAACAGCGCCGTCCAGTATATCCGCAGGACACGGTTCATCCGTGGTCCATATCCCGGCCCCAATTTGCGAAACCAGCGCAGCATGTCGCTGTCCAGGCGCAGCGTCACGCGGGTTCTGTGCCGCTCGACGGGCAATGAGTAATCCATCCCCGTCCAGTTATCCGGCAGGCTCTTGTCCAGCCAGCTTGCGGTCAGATCCTCCTGCATCCGCTCAAGCTCATAGAGCATTTCGGTCTTTGCTTGGTTCTTGTTCATCTGCGATCCCGGCAGTTGGTTACATCTGGCACAGGATCGTTCACAAAGCGTTAAAATGGCCCTGACGGACCGCGCGTACACCGGGGGGTGTACGCACGGTGTACAGATCGTGCATCGAAATGGCGCATTGAACCGCGGTCAAATTCGCCCACACCTAATGCCAGATTGCCAGACGTCTAAGTCCAGTTTAAAGTGCTGTCATGGCCCTGCCCGTTGAAACCTTCTTTCTGCACGCCGATGCACAGGGCACTCTGCAACAGCAGATCCAGCAGATGATTGCCCAGGGCATACTTTCGGGCCGGTTTCAGCAGGGCGAAAAGCTCCCCTCAACCCGAAAACTGGCAGCACATCTGGGGGTCAGCCGGATCACAGTGACCATTGCCTATACTGAACTTCTGGCAAACGATTACCTCGTCTCGCGCGGGCGATCGGGATACTTCGTTTCCGAAAACGCCCCGTCCCCGCCCGCCTTCAAGCTGGCCCCCGAAAGCCCCGACGCCGTGGACTGGTCCCGCGCGATCGGGCAACGCTTCAGCGGTGGCGCCACCCCCGCCAAACCACAGGACTGGGCGCGTTACCGCTATCCCTTCATCTACGGTCAGGCCGATCCGACGCTTTTCGATCATGCAAACTGGCGGCTCTGCGCGCTTCAGGCACTGGGGCAGCGCGACTTTACGTCCCTGACCACCGACTACTACGATCAGGACGATCCGCAACTGATCGAGTTCATCGCGCGGCACACGCTTCCGCGCCGGGGCATCAATGCGCGACCGGAACAAATCCTCATCACGCTGGGGGCGCAGAACGCGCTTTGGCTGACAACTCAGGTGCTGCTGACCCAGCGGCGGCGCGCAGCACTTGAGGATCCCTGCTATCATGCGCTGCGCGATATCCTGTCGCAATCGCGCTGCCATGTGACGCCGGTGCGTGTGGATCACGATGGCATGCCGCCCGATGCAATTCCGCCGCAAACCGACGTGATCTTCACCACACCCAGCCATCAGTGTCCGACAAATGCAACCATGCCGATGGACCGTCGCGGCGCGCTGCTGGACCGCGCCCGCGAAATCAATGCGCTGATCGTCGAGGACGACTACGAGTTTGAGATGTCGTTCCTCAAATCACCGTCCCCGGCGCTCAAGTCCCTCGATACCGATGGCCGGGTCGTCTATGTCGGAAGTTTTTCCAAATCGCTGTTTCCCGGCCTGCGGTTGGGCTATCTGGTCGGCTCCGCACCCTTCATTCGCGAGGCCCGCGCATTGCGCGCCAGCGTGCTGCGCCACCCTCCGGGCCATATTCAGCGCACCGCGGCCTATTTTCTCAGCCTCGGCCACTATGATGCACAGATCAGGCGTATGGGCACCGCCCTGCACGACCGCCGCCGTGTCATGGAAAACGCGCTGACTGACAACAACCTGCGCATCGCCGGGCGCGGGGCCTACGGCGGATCGTCCTTTTGGATGCGCGCTCCGGATGCCGTGAACACCGACGATCTGGCGCGTCGACTGGCGTCAAAAGGCGTGCTGATCGAACCCGGCCACGCCTTCTTTGCAGGCAGCGTAAAGCCCACGAACTTCTACCGCCTCGCCTATTCCTCCATCCCCACATCCCGCATCCCCGATGGTGTCAATCTGATCGCCCGCGAGATCGAAGCGATGGCATGAACTGGTCTCATCCGCCCCCCGTTTTTGGACCTAACGCCAACCGATTTCGCAGCCTAACCTGCACCCAACCGATATTGAGGGATTCCATACAATGAAAATGACGACCGAAGAAGCATTCGTCAAAGTCCTCCAGATGCACGGAATTGACACTGCTTTCGGCATTATCGGCTCTGCGATGATGCCGATCTCCGATCTGTTTCCACAGGCCGGTATCAGGTTCTTTGATGGCGCGCATGAATGTAGCGCTGGCATGATGGCCGATGGCTATACCCGTGCCTCAGGAAAAATGGCCATGATGGTGGCGCAGAATGGGCCGGGCATCACCAATTTCGTCACCCCGATCAAGACCGCCTATTGGAACCACACGCCGCTTTTGCTGATCACACCGCAGGCCGCAAACAAGACAATCGGTCAAGGTGGATTTCAGGAAGTTGAACAAATGGCCTTGTTCAGCGATATGGTTGCCTACCAAGAAGAGGTGCGCGATCCCTCCCGCATGGCAGAAACCCTGAACCGTGTGATACTTCAGGCGAAACGTCGCTCCGCCCCGGCACAGATCAACATTCCGCGTGATTTCTGGACACAGGTCATCGACATTGACCTGCCCGCCATTGTCGAGTTCGAGCGACCCAGCGGCGGCGAGAACGCCATCAAAGAAGCGGCCAAGCTGCTGTCTGACGCAAAATTCCCTGTTATCCTCAACGGTGCCGGTGTTGTCATTGGCGGTGCGATCGACGACAGCCGCAAGCTGGCGGAACGGCTGGATGCACCTGTCTGTTGCGGGTATCAGCACAACGACGCATTCCCCGGCTCCCACCCGCTGTCGGTGGGGCCACTGGGCTACAACGGGTCCAAAGCAGCGATGGAGTTGATCGCCAAGGCGGATGTGGTGCTGGCGCTTGGCACACGGCTGAACCCATTTTCCACGCTGCCGGGATACGGTATTGATTACTGGCCCAAGGACGCAAAGATCATTCAGGTCGACATCAACCCGGACCGTATCGGCCTGACGAAAAAGGTGAGCGTCGGCATTGTCGGCGATGCCAGCAAAGTCGCCAATGCGATCCTTGCCCATCTCGGCGACAACGCCGGGGACCTGGGGCGCGATGACCGCAAGAACCTGATTGCCCAGACCAAATCTGCATGGGCGCAGACACTCACGTCGATGGACCACGAAGACGATGATCCCGGCACCACCTGGAACCAGCGCGCCCGCAACCGTGAACCCAAGAAGATGAGCCCGCGCATGGCATGGCGCGCCATCCAGAAGTCCCTGCCGAAAGACGCGATCATCAGCTCGGATATCGGCAACAATTGTGCCATCGGCAATGCCTATCCGACCTTCGAAGCGGGTCGCAAATACCTTGCCCCCGGATTGTTTGGTCCTTGCGGTTACGGGTTCCCTGCCATCGTCGGAGCCAAGATTGCCTGCCCAGATATGCCCGTTGTTGGTTTCGCGGGCGACGGTGCCTTTGGTATCTCAATGAACGAAATGGTATCAGTCAACCGCGATGATTGGCCCGCGATTACCATGGTCATTTTCCGCAACTACCAATGGGGCGCGGAAAAGCGGAATACGACACTTTGGTTCGATGACAACTTTGTCGGCACCGAATTGGCGCAGGACGTGAACTACAGTGCCATCGCCAAAGCCTGCGGCGTTGAAGGTGTGCAAGTTACCGACATGGACGACCTGACAGCCGCGCTTGATACTGCCGTAAAGGCACAGATGACCAACGGCACCACGACATTCATTGAGGTTTTGCTGAACCAGGAACTTGGTGAACCCTTCCGCCGTGACGCCATGAAGAGACCGGTATCGGTTGCGGGGATCAGCAAGGACGACATGCGCCCCCAACCGGGCGCATGAGCGCCCTCGCCGCGATGCGTGCAGGGCCGCCATGAATTTGCTGGACGGCCTGCGGGGCCGCGCCGCTGCGCACCCCGCGCATATCGTCCTAAGCGAAGGCCATGATCCTCGGATCGTGGCTGGCGCGCTGGCTGCTCTTGATGCGGGCATGGGGCCGTTTACCCTTGTCGGAGACGCCGAAAAAATACTTGCGCAGCTCACACTGGCAGGTGCCGAAAACCGAACGGGTATCTTTGTCGAAGATCCGCGTACGTCTCCTTTGACACCCGAATTTGCCCAGACCTATCTGGAGCTGCGCAAGCACAAGAGAATAAGCAAGGATGTCGCGGGAGTTCAGGCGCAGAACCCCCTTGTTTTCGCCGCCATGATGGTGCGCAATGGCTATGCTGCGGGCACCATAGGCGGCGCGGTCTCCACCACGTCAGAGACGCTGCGCGCGGCGGTTCAGATCATTGGCAATGCGCCGGGCACATTGCTGGTCTCCAGCTTTTTCCTGATGGTTCTGCCGGACGATCACCCCTCGGGGCGCTCGGCCATGATCTTTTCCGATTGCGGGCTGGTAATTGAACCCAATGCGAAAGAACTTGCCGCGATTGCAGCCGCCTCCGCGACCTCGTTCAATCTGCTTTTGGGCGAGACACCTAAAATCGCTTTGTTGTCCTTTTCCACTCTTGGCAGCGCTCGCCATCCCACCGTAAAAAAGGTTTCTGACGCGCTTACAATCCTGCGCGAGCAACATCCGTCACTTGCTGCGGACGGTGAATTGCAATTCGATGCCGCGTTTGAGCCATATGTCGCGGCAATCAAGGCGCCGGGATCTGCCGTTGCGGGGCAGGCCAACATCTTTGTCTTTCCCAACCTCGATGCCGGCAATATCGGCTATAAGATCGCACAGCGCATTGGCGGCGCGCGGGCAATTGGCCCTGTGCTTCAGGGACTTGCCAAGCCCGCCAATGACCTATCCCGTGGGTGTTCCGCGCAGGACGTTACAGATATGATCGCCGTGACCACCCTTCAGACTGCGATTTGACGCACAGGCAGGACACTTATGACACACCAGCAACCCCGGATCGACCTCAGTCCCCACGTCTCCGACGAGGTGCGCAAGACGACCTGCTACATGTGCGCCTGCCGCTGCGGCATCGACGTGCACCTAAAGGACGGCAAGGTCGCTTATATTGAAGGCAACCGTGACCACCCGGTCAACAAGGGTGTGCTTTGTGCCAAGGGGTCGGCCGGCATCATGCAACACAATGCCCCTGCCCGCCTGCGCGCGCCACTCAAGCGCGTGGGCCCCCGTGGTTCGGGCGAGCTCAAGGAAATTACCTGGGACGAGGCGCTGCAGATCGCGACTGGCTGGCTTGCCCCGATCCGACAGGAGAACCCCGAAAAGCTGGCGTTTTTTACCGGGCGCGACCAGTCGCAGTCCTTTACCAGCTTCTGGGCGCAGAATTTCGGCACCCCGAACTACGCTGCGCATGGTGGGTTTTGTTCGGTCAACATGGCGGCGGCGGGCATCTATACGATGGGCGGTGCATTCTGGGAGTTCGGCCAGCCGGACTGGGACCATACAAAACTTTTCATGCTGTTCGGCGTGGCCGAGGATCACGACAGCAATCCGATCAAGATGGGGATCAGCAAGATCAAGGCACGCGGCGCGCGGATGATCGGAGTGAACCCAATTCGCACCGGATACAACGCTGTGGCGGATGATTGGGTGGGGATTACGCCCGGCACCGACGGGCTGTTCATCCTGTCCATGATCCACTGCCTGATGAAGGCCGGGCGTATCGATCTTGACTATCTGGCGCGCTACACTGACGCGCCGGTGTTGGTGAATGGCGACGAAAAGTCGCCGGAATATGGCCTGTTCCTGCGCGACGAGGACGGCAAAGAACAGGTGATCGACCGCATCACAGGAAAGCTGGCCCCCTTTGACAGACTCGGCGTCCGCCCGGATCTGTCCGCCACGCACCGCGCCAAAGGCGTGACGCATCGGCCCGTGTTTCACCAGATGGCCGACAAATACCTGAGCGAAGAGCACGCACCCGAAGCAGTTGCCGAACGTTGCGGCATTCCCGCCCCCCGCATCCGCGCCATCGCCGCTGAACTCGCGCGGGTCGCATTTGACGAGGCTTTTGAGCTTGACCATGAATGGACTGACTTCCGTGGTGAGGTCCATAAAACCATGACCGGGCGTCCGGTATCCTTTCACGCCATGCGAGGCATTTCGGCCCACGCCAACGGCTTTCAGACGTGCCGCGCGCTGCACGTGTTGCAGATCATTCTCGGCACCGTCGAGGTGCCCGGCGGCTTCCGCTTCAAGCCGCCGTACCCCAAACCCGCCACGGCACACCCAAAACCCCATGTTGGTGTGAATCCAGGCACACCGCTGAACGGTCCGCATCTTGGCTTTGTTCACGGACCCGATGATCTGGCGTTGAAACCTGACGGTAGCCCCGCACGCATCGACAAAGCATTTACCTGGGAAAACCCGATGAGCGCGCATGGCCTGATGCATATGGTGATCTCCAATGCCCACGCCGGTGATCCCTACAAAATTGACACGCTTTTCATGTACATGGCAAATATGTCGTGGAATTCGTCGATGAACACCGGTGGCGTGATGGAGATGCTGACGGATAAAGATGAAACCGGCGCTTACGTGATCCCGCACATCATCTACTCCGATGCCTATAGCTCGGAAATGGTGGCCTATGCCGATCTGATCCTGCCGGACACGACCTACCTTGAACGCCACGATTGCATCTCCCTTCTGGACCGCCCGATCTGCGAGGCGGACGCGGCGGCGGACGCGATCCGCTGGCCCGTGGTCAAACCCGACAGGGACGTGCGCGGGTTTCAATCCGCGCTTTGTGATCTTGGTGCGAAACTTGGCTTGCCTGGTTTTATCAACGACGATGGCAGCCAGAAGTATGCCGACTACGGCGACTATATCGTCAACCATCAGCGCCGCCCCGGCATTGGACCACTGGCCGGCTTTCGCGGACCAGAAGGCAACAAAACCGGACGCGGTGAGGTCAACCCGAACCAGTTGGAGCGCTACATTGAAAATGGCGGGTTTTTTGTCGAACACATCCCGGCAGGTGCGAACTACTACAAGCCGTGGAATGCCGCTTATCAGGACTGGGCCGTCAAGATTGGCCTGTACGATACCCCGCAGCCCTATCTCTTTTCGCTCTACATCGAGCCGTTGCGCCGCTTCCAACTGGCCGCCGAAGGTCATGGCGACCGTCAGCCCCCCGACCACCTGCGCCAGCGGATCAAGGATACAATGTCCCCGTTGCCGATTTGGTACGACACCGATCCACAGCCAGATGCAAGCTTTTCAATCCATGCTTTGACCCAACGGCCGATGGCGATGTATCACTCTTGGGGGTCGCAGAACGCCTGGCTGCGGCAGCTGCACGGCCATAACCCGCTGTATCTCCCTACAAAGCTCATGCGCGCCAATGACCTCAAAGACGGCGATTGGGCGCGTGTCACATCTGCGCATGGCGAAATCACAGTGCCGGTCATGGAGATGGCCGCGTTGAACGAAAATACCGTCTGGACCTGGAATGCCATTGGCAAACGCAAGGGCGCATGGGCGCTCGACAATGATGCGCCCGAAGCGACCAAAGGCTTCTTGTTAAACCACCTCATCCACGAATTGCTGCCCCCAAAGGGTGACGGGTTGCGTTGGGCCAACTCTGACCCGATCACCGGACAGGCCGCATGGTTTGACCTCAAAGTCCGCATTGAGAAAACCAGTGCGCCCACGGAATCGAAACCGGTTCTTCCCGCCGTCGCATCCCCCGTCGGCAAGGGCCCGGAAAATCTGGCATGGAAGGTCGGAGAATGATCCTGCTTCTTTCGGCTTCAAATATCTCGGGGTCCGGGGCAGCGCCCCGGTCCGCCACTGCGAAGGATCGCCACCCATGACGCAACTTCCTGCCAGCACCGCGAAAAAGCTTGGACTTGTGATAGATCTAGATACCTGCGTCGGATGCCACGCCTGCGTGATTTCATGCAAAGGCTGGAACACGGAAAACTACGGTGCGCCGCTGAGTGATCAGGACGCCTACGGGGCCAATCCTTCCGGCACATTCCTCAATCGCGTTCACAGCTACGAGGTCCAGCCAGCCGAAGGCGCAGCACAGCTTATCCATTTTCCCAAATCCTGCCTTCATTGCGATGACGCGCCCTGCGTCACCGTCTGCCCCACAGGGGCCAGCTACAAGCGCAGCGAAGACGGGATCGTACTGGTCAACGAAGCCGACTGTATCGGATGCGGCCTTTGTGCGTGGGCGTGCCCTTACGGAGCACGCGAGATGGACGTGGCCGCGGGCGTGATGAAGAAATGCACGCTTTGCGTTGACCGTATCTACAATGAAAACCTGCCGGAGGTGGACCGCGTGCCCGCCTGTGTGCCTGTCTCTTATACACATCTCCGAGCCCACGAGACGCTCATGAATCTCGTATG